>NZ_CAXBCK010000011.1:0-80773 GCF_963974425.1 uncultured Marixanthomonas sp. | reverse complement strand
TCAGTATTCAGTATTCAGTATTCAGTATTCAGTATTCAGTATTCAGTATTCAGTAAATATACAAATCAAAAGTAAGGTTGTTGAGTAATTTTTTAATTTTGCAATAGCAAACTTGAAAAATTGTATCGAAACAACCGATTTAAGAATAGACAAATAAAAAAAGCCCTCGAAAAATCGAAGGCTCCTTATATATTGTATCAAAAAAAGATTACTCGCTATCTTTAGCTTCCTCTTTTTTAGGTGATTTTTTGAATTTTGCGTATTTGTTTTTAAACTTATCAATACGTCCAGCAGTATCAAGTAATTTAGCTTTACCTGTGTAGTATGGATGAGAAGTTCTAGATATTTCCAGTTTTACCAATGGGTATTCTGCACCGTCAACCTCAATCGTCTCTTTTGTCTCTGCAGTAGATTTTGTTAAAAAAACATCGTCGTTAGACATATCTTTAAAAGCAACTACTCTATAATTTTCAGGATGGATACCTTTTTTCATCTTGTTATCTTTTTAATAGGGTCTCAATTTTGAGAATGCAAATTTAATTATTTTTAATAAACAGACAATACTAATTAGATTTTTTTTGAAAAGAAAATCAAACTTTCATCCAAAATTACATAGATTGTATATTTCAGAAAAATAAACCGTAACAATTTACTACTTTTGTTAACTAACTAACCAAACCTGCCTGCCAATAATTGGAGGCTCAAACTTCTTAAAAATGGAAAATCAAACTGCATCAGTTAAAAAAATTGGCCTTAATTATGGTCTTATTCTTGCTCTATTAACCATAGGTGTCTCTGTTATTGTATATGTACTGGGGATGCATTTAGAACAGCCTTGGTGGCAATCTGTATTAAACTTTATATTTATGGCAGTATGCATTGTATATGGTTTAAAAGCTTTTAAGAGTGGAAGTGGCGGATTTATGTCTCTTGGTGATGCTCTTAAAACAGGTCTTTTAATTTCACTTATTGCAGGAGTTATAGGTTCTATTTTCACATATTTATTTATCACTGTTATCGAACCTGATTTTATTCCTCAAATGCTCGATGCTACCCAAGAAAAAATGATTGAGCAAAATCCTAATATGACTCAAGAACAAATGGACATGGCCATGGGAATGACCGAGAAGTTTATGAGTCCGTGGATAATGTTTGCAATGGGAATGATTGCTTCGCTTTTCTTCGGATTTATCATTTCATTAATTTCAGGTTTAATAATGAAACAAAACCGCCCAACCTACGAATAAAAATAATACATGAATTTATCCATCGTTATTCCACTTCTTAATGAAGAGGAATCCATAAAAGAACTTTACCATTGGATTGCAAACGTTATGCAATCCAATGGTTTTTTATACGAACTCATCTTTATTGACGATGGTAGTACAGACAACTCTTGGAACTTAATTGACGAATTGGCACGCGAACACAAGGAAGTAAAAGCCATTCGGTTTTTAAAAAACTTCGGAAAATCGCAAGCCTTGCACGCTGGCTTTGCACTTGCTATTGGGGATGTAGTAATCACTATGGATGCCGATTTACAGGATAACCCAGAAGAAATTCCAGATTTATATAAAATGGTTGTAAATGACGGTTACGATTTGGTTTCAGGCTGGAAAAAGAAACGATACGACTCGGTTATTTTTAAAAACATGCCTTCTAAGCTGTTTAATTTTGCCGCTCGAAAAACTTCTGGTGTTAAACTACACGATTTTAATTGCGGTTTAAAAGCATACAAAAATGACGTAATTAAAACCATTGAAGTTACTGGCGAAATGCATCGGTATATCCCAGTATTGGCTAAAAACTCTGGTTTTAACAAGATAAGTGAAAAAGTAGTGAAGCACCAAGCTCGAAAATATGGCACGACCAAGTTTGGAGCCGAACGCTTTGTTCGTGGTTTTCTCGATTTAATTACTATTTCTTTTTTATCACGCTTTGGAAAAAGACCCATGCATCTTTTTGGAGCTTGGGGCGCTTTTATGTTGTTTATAGGCTTTTGCTTCGCCTTATACTTAGGAATAGACAAATTATTTATTCATAAACAAGCACGCCTTTTAACCGAACGTCCTGAATTCTTTATCTCTTTAACCGCTATGGTTTTAGGAACCCAACTTTTCCTTGCAGGTTTTTTAGGTGAACTAATTTTGCGCAGTAAGAAGAATTCAAAAAACTACACTATTAAAGAACACCGAAACGTTAAAGAATAACGAATTGGTTTCCTTATTTTTGCACTTTTAATTGTACCGAATGATTTACGTAGATCCTACTATATTAGAGCGCGTCAATAAATGGCTCACTCCTTTTTTTGACACCGAAACACAACACACCATAAAAGAAATGATAGCTCACGACCCCGAAGGGCTGGAAGATAGTTTTTATAAAAATCTAGCTTTTGGTACTGGTGGAATGCGTGGTATTATGGGAGTTGGCGACAACCGAATCAACAAATACACCCTCGGAAAAAACACACAAGGACTTTCTAATTATTTAAAAGAGCAATTTCCCAACCAAACTATAAAGGTTGCAATTGCCTATGATTGTCGTCATAACAGTAAAGAATTGGCACAGGTAGTTGCCAATGTTTTTTCAGCAAATGATATTGAAGTGTATCTCTTTTCAGATTTACGCCCTACGCCAGAGCTTTCATTTGCAGTGAAGCATCTTAACTGTCAATGCGGAATTGTTTTAACAGCATCTCACAACCCACCGGAATATAACGGTTACAAAGTATATTGGGAAGATGGCGGACAATTAGTTCCACCACAAGATGGCGAAATTATCGCTGAAATAAATTCGTTGGAATATTCAGATATTAATTTTGAAGCCAATTCAGAAAAAATCCAACTAATAGATTCAAAAGTTGATGATGCTTTTGCTGAAGCATCTATCAAAAATGGAAGTTTTAATACTTCAGAAAAAGCGAAAGATAATTTAAAAATTGTTTTTACATCGCTTCACGGAACTTCAATTACCATGATTCCAAGGGTTTTAGAAGAAGCTGGGTATAAAAATGTAACTGTTGTAGAAGAACAAGCCAAACCAGATGGCGATTTCCCAACCGTACAATCACCTAATCCAGAAGAACCAGCCGCATTAAAAATAGCTTTGGAGTTAGCAGAAAAACAGGGTGCAGACATTGTAATTGGTACCGATCCCGATTGTGACCGTTTGGGTATTGCCGTACGTAATACCGATGGAAAGTTAACAATACTCAACGGTAACCAAGCCATGGTACTAAAAACCCACTTTTTGTTGGAACAATACAAACAAGCGGGAAAATTGAACGGCACCCAATTTATTGCCTCAACGGTGGTCTCTACTCCAATGATGCAAAAATTAGCTGAAAACTATCAAGTAATCTACAAAGAAGGTCTTACTGGCTTTAAATGGATTGCCAAAATGGTAAAAGACTTCCCAGAACTTGAATTTATTGGCGGTGGTGAGGAGAGCTTCGGTTTCATGGTGGGTGATTTTGTACGCGATAAAGATGCGGTGACCGCTACCCTACTCGCCTGTGAAATTGCTGCACAGAAAAAAGAAGCTGGAAGTAGCCTGTTTGAGTACTTACAATCAATTTATGATGAGTATGGAACATACCGTGAGCATTTGGTTTCATTGGTTAAAAAAGGAAAAAAAGGAGCTGAAGAAATTTCAGAAATGATGAAAACGCTTCGTGAAGATCCTTTCACTGAAATTGCTGGCAGCAACGTAATCCGTTTTGAAGATTTACAAAAACAAGAAGCTATAACATTTCCTTCTAAAACAATGGAAACTTTAGACATTCCAAAATCAAATGTATTAATTTATTACACCGAAGATGGTAGTAAAATTGCAATGCGACCTAGTGGAACAGAACCTAAAATTAAGTTTTATATGAGTGTGAATACAAAATCTACAGGAGAAAATGTTTCAGAAAAACTGCAACAAAAAATTGATAACATTAGTACGCATTTAAACATTAGCTAATGAAATATTTTAAAAAAATACTCCGTTTTGCACGACCTTATAAAGGGTATGCGTGGATGAATATTATATCAAACGTTTTTTATGCCTTGTTTGGCACCTTGGCATTTGTTTCGCTAATGCCGATGCTGAAAGTATTATTTGGAAATTCAGAAAAAGTTTCCACAGTGCCGGAGTACACAGGGATTACTGAAATTGGCAGTTACTTAGAAAGTTACTCAAATTATTACATCAACCAGAAAATTGAAACTACTGGAGAGCTAAACGCTCTTATGATTATGATTTCGCTTGTAATTGGTACTTTTTTACTAAAAAACTTGTTTGGCTATTTGGCGATGTACTTTATCACCTATTTACGTAACGGTGTGTTAAAAGACCTTCGGAACGCATTGTACAAAAAAACAATAGACTTACCGGTCTCTTTTTATTCCGAAAAAAGAAAAGGAGACACTATTGCCCGTATAACGAGTGATGTATTGGAAATACAACATTCTTTCCTGTCTATTTTAGAGTTGATTGTACGCGAACCCTTAATGATTCTTTTTACCATTATCGCTATGTTGGTTATAAGTCCACAGCTAACATTGTTTGTATTTATCTTTATACCAGTTTCTGGTTTAATTATTTCGCGTATTGGTAAAAGTCTAAAAAGAAAATCTGATAATGTACAAAGGGAACAAGGAATGTTTTTGAGTATTTTGGAAGAAACGCTTGGCGGACTTAAAATTATCAAAGGTTTTAACGCTGAACGTATCTTTAACAGGAAATTTAATGATTCGACTTCACGATTTTATAAGTTTTCAAATTCTTTGATTAACAGACAAAATCTTGCCTCGCCTACTAGTGAATTTTTAGGAATTGTAGTCATCGCTATTTTACTGTGGTATGGCGGTTCTATGGTATTAGTAGAAGGAACCTTAGAACCAGAACAATTTATTGTTTTTATGGGTCTTGCTTACAATATCTTAACCCCGGCAAAGGCGATTAGCAAAGCGAGTTATGGTGTTAAAAAAGGAAATGCGGCTGCTGAGCGTGTTCTGGAAATATTAGAAACAGAATCTACGATCAAAGACATTCCAGAGGCTCGCGACAAAAAAGGATTTATAAGTAAAATTGAAATCAAGGACATCTCCTTTAAATATGAAGATGAATATGTACTTCAAAACTTTTCACTTACCGTGCCAAAAGGTGATACTGTGGCTCTTGTAGGACAAAGCGGAAGTGGAAAAAGTACCATCGCCAATTTATTGACCCGTTTTTACGATGTAAATGAAGGATCGATAACAGTTGATGGATATGATATTAAAACCATTACACAAAAATCGTTACGTAACTTATTAGGACTGGTTACTCAAGACTCTATATTGTTTAACGATACCATCAAAGAAAATTTACTAGTTGCTAAAGAAAATGCTACAACTGAAGAAATTGAAGATGCGTTGAAAATTGCCAATGCCTGGGAGTTTGTAAGAGACTTACCTAAAGGAATTGATACCAATATTGGTGATAGTGGTAATAAATTAAGTGGCGGACAAAAGCAACGCTTGAGCATTGCAAGAGCGGTACTTAAAAACCCGCCTATTATGATCTTAGATGAAGCCACTTCAGCTTTGGATACAGAAAGCGAACGATTGGTACAGGACGCATTAGAGAAAATGATGAAAAATCGTACTTCTGTAGTTATTGCGCATCGATTATCAACCATTCAAAATGCCGATAAAATTGTGGTCCTTTCAAAGGGTAAGATTGTTGAACAAGGAAAGCACAATGAACTATTAGCAAAAAAAGGTGTATATCACAGTTTAGTTGAAATGCAATCATTAGCATAGTTACTAAACACAAACTTATGAACATAAAAAAGAGCGGTTGGGGAACCGCTCTTTTTTAATTTTAATCACCATATTTGGGGCACATGGTGATTACATAAGTAAGTTATTTAATTCAAATATATATTCTTTTTTTAATTTCACAAAGAAAAAATGTATTTAATCTTGATTTTTTACACTTTATCGATTATTCTACTTTAATTTTTACAGCTATTCTTACAAATTCGTTTGTTGTAAATTAGAACTTTCAAAGAAATGAAAAAACGGGTCAGCCCCCGCTTAGACCCGTTTTTAACTTGTTTTTGCTATACTTGAGGCTTATAACAAAAACACACACATAAGTAGTGTTCCTCAAAATTAGTAATTATTTTCCTACAAAAAAACTATTTACGCTTTTTATCGTTAAAATTTGTTTTTAATCGATTTATACAAATAATAATATCAATTAAAAAAAAGTAGTTTTACAATTAAACCTTTTACATTTAAAGAGGTCAAAATAGATAAATAATTATTTTTTTTGGTAACAGAGAACGATTTAGTCACTGCTTTACAAAACGATAAGCAAAAAGAAGCTGCTTTTAGAGATCTCATGTCTCAATATAAAGAACGGTTATATTGGCATATTCGTAAAATAGTATTGAATCATGATGATACCGATGATGTATTACAAAATACATTCATTAAAATTTATAAAAACATTCATTCATTTAAAGGTGATAGCAAACTTTATACGTGGATGTACCGCATTGCTACCAACGAGTCCATTACATTTATAAATAAACGGGCTAAAAGGAAACAGATTTCTTCAGAAGAAGTAAAAGAGCGGGCTATTGAAAATTTAACGAGTGATGTTTATTTTGAAGGAAAGACTATTCAAATACAATTGCAAAAGGCTATAGCCACGTTACCGCCAAAACAGCAACTGGTATTCAATATGAAATATTTTGATGAACACACCTACGATGAGCTTTCAGAAATTTTGGAAACTTCAGTAGGCGGGCTAAAAAGCAGTTATCATATTGCGGTAAAAAAAATAACTGAATTTTTAAAAACCCATGAGAGTGGTTTTACAACTACTTAAAACAAATACTGTTACAAAATGAAACCTTTTAGTGTTTCTATAGTCATAAGATAAATGGACAAGCAAAAATATACATCTGGTTTTAAAATTCCGAAGGGATATTTTGAAGCGTTTGAAGAAGATCTCTTCACAACGATAGCTTCAGATAAATTACCTAAAGAAACAGGGTTTGCTGCTCCAAAAGGTTATTTTGACTCATTAGAAGAAACCTTAATGCAGCATCCTGACATTTCAGGGAAAAAGACAAAAGTGCGTTCGCTGTTTGCTAATAAGAATTTAAGATACGTAGTTGCCGTTGCTGCCTCTATCGTGTTAATAGTTTTACTGTTTAATCAAAATAAAACTGTAGCCTTTGATATTAACTCGGTCGATTATTTAGCCATTGAAAATTATATAAACGAAGGTGAGCTTGATTTTGATGTGTATGATGTATCTAGTATGCTTTCAGAAAACGATAATAGTTCATTGTACTATGAAACTGAGACTATTTCCGAAGAAGATATGGAAAGTTACCTTTTAGAAACTGTTGATGAATCCATTTTATTAAATGAATAATATGAAAAAAATACTTATTCTATTGGTGTTGGTTAGTTCAGCTGCATTTGCTCAAAAAACCGACAGAGAAGAGTGGCATAAAAAGATAGATGCTTTAAAAACCGCTCATATTACGCAAGCACTCCAACTTTCTTCTGCTGAAGCAGAAAAATTTTGGCCAGTTTATAATCTGTATGATGAAAAAATGCACGATTTGCATAGAACAAAGAAAAGAGAAATCTACTCAAAATTAAAAAACGGTGTAGACTCTATGAACAGCTCTGAAGCAAATACTTTAATTGATAGAGAGTTAGAGCTAGAGCAAAAAGAATTACAATACCGAAAAGAATTAATAGCTGAGCTTAAAAAAATAATTTCGCCAAGTAAAATTATTAAACTTAAAAAAGCGGAAGATGATTTTAAAAAAGAGCTACTAAAACGGTATCGACAGCGAAAAGATAGATAATAATTGATTGGTTGGTTTTTGTTTAGCTAAAAGGGAATATATCGTGAGATATATTCCCTTTTACTATTTACTTAAAAATGATTTTAGATATTTTATTATTACCACTAGCAAAAGCAATAGAGTCGTTTACAAATTCAATTGCATAAAAGCCTTCTTTTGAGAGTTCCTGCCAGTTTTCACCTTGGTCATTGCTGTAAGATAACCCCGGTGAGCCTACTGCAACCAAATCATTTCCTTTTGTGTTGGGCACAAACTTTACAGATGATCGATATCCAGGTCCTTTACCGTTACTTAATAAACGCCATGTTTTTCCGCCGTTATTGGTTATGGCTTTGTTTCCTTCATTAAATTCTTTCTTATCCCAATCCCCACCGAATATCACACCTATTTTAGCATCAAAAAAATCAACACTATAAATTCCGGTCATGGCTTTTCCTTGTACAATAGGCGTATCATAAACTTCCCAATCTTTCCCTTTATTTTTTGAATGAAATACACGTGCTTGCTTCCCTCCTGTTGCGATCCAAGCATTATTTTTATAAAGCGCTATGTTACTGTTACTGGCCGCAAAAGCGGCTTCTCCTGTTTCAACCTTTGGAAGATTGTCACAAGGAATTTTTTCCCAGGTGTTTCCACCATCTTGAGTAATGAGTATGGACAGGCAGTCATCAACAGGATCACCCATTGCAATTCCTTCCATATTATTCCAAAATTTCATAGAGTCATAAAAAACGTTTTCTCCATTTTCGGTATATACTTCTTGAATATTAGTTGCCTCTTTTCCATTAAAACCAATTTTATACAATACAGCCGGGTTTGATATACTCAACACAAAAGCAGCAGAATCGGTAGCCGCAATGGAACGGAAATGTAATAGGGAGTCTTCATATTTAATAGTAGCTAGCTTAGCTTGCTTATTATCAATGAGCCCGACAATGCCTTTATCTGCAGCAAACCAAACTCTATTTTCATCCAAAGGTTGAATAGCTCTAATACTTAAACTGTCTATAAATACTGGTTCTATATCGACAGAAGTAAAATTTTTTGAATGGTTTGACGTACAGGAGGCTAAGCCTACCAATACAAGTAGAAAGGGGAAAAAGCGCATATATAAAATTTTTCGCCAAAAATAAAGAAAACAACGGGATTATAATACCTTTGCAATCCAAATTAAAACCATGAGGTTACACCGAAATTTAGTATTTGCAACGATCGATTCCTTGCACTTGATTTTCAATGAAAATAAGCAAGCTGATAAAGTTTTACGAGACACTCTAAAACGTGATAAACGTTGGGGATCTCGCGACAGAAGCTTTATTGCAGAAACCACTTACGATATTGTACGTTGGAAACGTTTATACGCCGAAATAGCAGAAGTTAAAGAACCTTTTGACCGTTCGAACCTATTCCGCCTATTTACAGTTTGGGCGACGCTTAACGGAATAAAAATTCCTGAATGGCCTCAATTTGAGGACACCCCTACCCGCCGTATTAAAGGTAAATTTGATGAATTATCAAAAATTAGAAAATACCGAGAATCCATTCCAGATTGGATGGACAAATTAGGCGAAGCTGAATTAGGTAAAAAGTGGACTGCAGAAATTAGTGCATTAAATCAATTGGCCGATGTAGTATTGCGAGTAAACCCATTGAAAGCTACGGTCAAACAAGTCCAAAATGAGCTATTCGATGCCGAAATAGAAACCGAAACTATTAAAGGCTATCCGTATGCTTTAAAACTAAAAGAACGTGCTAACGTCTTTATTACCGATGCTTTTAAAAATGGCTGGTTTGAAGTCCAAGACGCCTCGTCTCAAAAAGTGGCCGAAATTTTAAAACCAGAACCTGGAATGCGTATAATTGATGCTTGTGCAGGTGCTGGTGGGAAAAGCCTTCATATTGCTTCGTTAATGGATAATAAAGGACAGGTGATTGCTCTTGATATCTATGGTAATAAACTGAAAGAACTGAAGCGTCGTGCACGCAGAAATGGAGTACATAACATTGAAACTCGAGTAATCGACACTACAAAAGTGATTAAAAAGTTAAAAGGTTCTGCTGATAAAGTTTTAATTGATGCGCCTTGTTCTGGTTTAGGTGTTTTAAAACGTAATCCAGATGCCAAATGGAAATTACAACCTGAGTTTCTTGAAAAAATAAAAAATACACAACAAGAACTGCTAACTTCTTATTCTAAGATGGTAAAACAAGGAGGACAATTAGTGTATGCTACGTGTTCTATTTTACCTTCAGAAAACAGTGAACAAGTTTCTACTTTTTTAAGTAGTGAAGCTGGGAAAGATTTTTCACTAACACAGGAAGAAAAAATATACCCTAGCAAATCTGGGTTTGATGGTTTTTACATAGCATTGCTTCAACATAAATAAATTCCAAAATGAACAAATTTTTACTTATCCCATTTCTATTTATTGCTGAAATTACATTTGCGCAACAATCTTATTATAATGATGTTGACCTCACCTTAACGGGTCAGGATTTGTATTTTGAGCTTCAAAACAAAATTGACATTAATAACACCACCTTTACTTATGGTGATATAAGGGACGTAGTAAAAATTACGGACGAAGATCCTTCAAACAACTCCAATGTGTTGCTTATTTACGGATATGATGACAGTGATGGTAATTGCACTACGGACAGGAGCCGCAATAAAGACGATTTTGGAGGAGGAAATTGTGAATATAATAGAGAGCACACTTTTCCGCGGTCCTTGGCCAATCCACCTATGCCCAATAATGGCAATAATACTGTCGGTATTGGAGCTGATCCCCATAACTTGCGCCCATCTGATGTGCAAGCCAATGGAAATCGTGGCAATAAAAAATTTATCACCGGGAGTGGAAATGCTGGATCGGTAAGCGGTGCTTGGTATCCTGGCGATGAATGGAAAGGCGATGTAGCCCGTATTATGATGTATATGTACACACGATATGGCGATCGTTGTTTACCTTCTTTAGTAGGAAATGGGGCTACACAGGGTAGTACCGATATGCTTGAACTATTTTTACAATGGAACGTTGATGATCCTGTAAGTGATTTAGAGGACCAGCGCAATCCACACTTAGAGAATATTTACGGTAACAGAAACCCATTTATAGACAATCCCGTGTTGGCAACAATCATCTGGGGAGGCCCACAAGCCGAAGACCGTTGGGGATTATTGTCTTTTCAAGATTTTTCAGCTAATGCAATAAATGTATATCCTAACCCTACTTCAGAAAAGATATGGGTACAATCAACAACAGCTTTTCAAGCAGAAAGCTATGTGCTTTTTGATTTAATGGGCAGAAAAGTACTTGAGCAAACAGCTACAGAAGAAAATTTCATTAACATGTCAGGTTTTAAAAGCGGTATGTATCTATTGCAAGTTATTTCTTCAGAAAAAAGAATCACTAAAAAAATTATTGTAGAGTAATCGTTACAATTATTTGAAAATTAAAAAGCGTCCTTTTGGGACGCTTTTTGTAGTTAATAGGGGATTGTTTTACTGAACAACCAAACGTTTAACAGTATTAAATTCATTATTGTACAGTTTAACCAAGTACATACCAAAAGCTACGCTTGCAAGGTTTACAGTAGCTTTATAGCCATTACTGCTATTATCCATATTAGTAGTTATTTTTTGTCCTAAGGTGTTAAATATCTCATAATCAAATGCACCAAAATCGGTTGTGCTGTTAAATAATAAACTGGTATTGTTATATCCCTCATTTCTATTCATAATTAAATTAATACAACTGTTTAATACTCGGTTTCATGAAATTCATGGCTTTAAATATATTTCAATGATTTCACAAAAAAACCTGTGAAAAAATTCACAGGTTTTTGATTAAAGATATTAAGTTTTAAAAAAGCATTTATTACTCAACAATAATACGTGCTGTTTTATAACTAGTAGTAGTTTGTCCACCCATTCTAAGTATATAAACACCACTTGAAACATTAGACATATCTAAAGAAGCTTTATAAGTATTTCCTTCTTTACTAACGGTCTTATTCATCGCTATTTCCTGTCCAAGAGTATTAAAAATTGATAGATAAACACCACCTTCAAAAGTTGTAGTCAATGCAACATCATATTTATTGTTTCCTAATGTAGTAACGATTAATTCAGAGTCTGAAATTTTAAAATCATTTACACCAAGATCTCCTATGTTCACCGTGTAATCTTCTACTTCTCCAAGACCATCATCAATACACCCATTAGGAACAGCAGAGTTTCTGTTACTTCTCACCCTCATAATATGCTCTCCAAGAGCAGCATCTGAAGGAATAATCAAGTCTAAAGTTTCGGTATAAGTCCCTCCAGTTTCACCAGGTGCAATTTCGAAATTAGGAACTACTACTTCGTTACCTGAAAATACAAAGTCATCATTAAAATCTATCCATACTTTTACGTTTTGACTTCCAAAACCAGTTGTAAGAGTAATATCATTTGTACTTCCTTGAGCAAGATTTGCTATTTGACTTCTAAAGTCACCATAACCTTCACAACCTGAAACGTTATTTATTTCTGCAATTGAAACCAATTCGAAACCATCACCAAGAGCACAGAATAGATCTGGCTGGCAAATTAAGTTTTCGATAATAATTGTTACGGAATCGTTTGAAGCTTGCTCATCACCAGATAAGTTAGTAGAAGCAGTTATTTCATATTCCTTCAATTCTGTGAAATTTATTTGTTCTGCAAAGTCAAAGCTAGTAGTTTCTCCAGTCTCAATAGTTCCTGTAAAAGTTTCTACTACTGGTGTTCCACCATCAACGCTGTATTGAACATCGAAATTAGATTGTGAATTGGCACCATAATTTTGAATTTCAATAGTAACAGTTTGCATTCCCAAACCATTTCCAGTTTCTGGAGAAGTAATTGCCAACGCTCCAACATCTGCAGCAAATATATTTGTTACGTCTTTAGAAACTCTATCATTATTTTCAAATTCATCTCCAGACAAATCTGTAGCAACTTCTATAGTATAGGTTTGTGACTGGGTTGAAAGATCTAATGTTTCGTTGAAAGTATATGTCCCTATTTCATTAGAGTTTATTGTTCCTGAAAAAACTTCGGTTGCAACTAAACTTCCATCTAAATAAAGTTCTAATGGAAACCCACTTTGAGGATCAGATCCAAAGTTTCTAATGGTAACCTCTACTGATTCAGTAGTAGTTAAAACACCATCTTCAGGTTCATTAATAGAAGTTGCTCCTATATCTGTGGCAAAGCCTCCACTTAAGCCATATGATGCTATTTGAGTTCTCCATTGATTTGTAGAAGAAAAATAATCTGAAGTAAACCAAAAAGTAAAGTCATTAGGATCTAAAGACATATGAGAATAATCACCATACCTGTTAGAATTGTTACGAACTCCTGGACCATCAATGATAGTCGTTTCTTCTACAGTCATTTCTCCTAACGGATCTCCATTAAACCTACCAGTATAACGTAGAGAAACTGGTAAATTTTCACTGGCAGTTGTATAAGCCATTCCAATGTTACCTGCGGCGTCCATTGCAGCACTACTCATTAAACGGCTATGACCATCTGCAATAGAGTAAGTACCTTCTTGGAAAATAGACCAATCACTAGAACCATCATTTCTTAATTCGATCCAACGAATTCCTCCAGTTTCGTTATTATCAATAAACGTATTAAATGTGATTAACCAAGAGTTGTAACTACCAAAAGAACGGTAATGAGTTGGGAATGAAATAATTCCTCCGTGTCCAGCTAATCGTTGACTAGTACCTGGCTGACGGATAGCTCCGTTTCCGTTACCAAAAAGTTCGCCTGCATCAAAAGGATCAGTTGGAATTTCTAGAGGTTGTGAAATAGTAGAGTTCCCTGTGTTGCTCCAGTCTACGTCAATTTCCCAAACTTTAAGGTGGTCGAAAGGTATTGAACCTGTCCATCCATCATCTTGCAAATACGTAATATAACCTGGTGTTGACGTATCTATATCTGTACCTAGTAAACTAACAGCGCCTGGACTTTTAACTTGATTAGGGTTTACTACAATTTGTGGTAAATTAAAAATCAATATCTGAGGGTCAGGTCCACCTGCTAACATTTCATCACGCTCCATTACAAATCCTTGAGTCGTCTGTCCATTTAAATTAACGGTACCATAATAGCCATCATGCCACAATCCATATTTTGGATAATCTGGAAAACCACTAAAAACATATTGGTATACATTATAAGCACCTGTTGGATCATTTGTTTCTGAAACACCAATAGCTAATGAGTTGTTCAATGAACCAAATTCACTTACTACCCAACGATCTGCCAATTGATCATACATAACTATG
Organism: uncultured Marixanthomonas sp.; assembly: GCF_963974425.1. NCBI lineage: Bacteria > Pseudomonadati > Bacteroidota > Flavobacteriia > Flavobacteriales > Flavobacteriaceae > Marixanthomonas > uncultured Marixanthomonas sp. The sequence goes on along the minus strand of NZ_CAXBCK010000011.1, from coordinate 66,573 downwards.
GGATCACCAGCATTTGAGTTAATACCTAAAAATGCACTTAAACTAACTGGACCTACTTCGATATTACCTGATTTGTCAAAAATTTTCACTAATGAGTTTACCGAGTGAACATAATGATTTGGACCTACTGCTCCAGTAGCATCTGGTGGAAAAAATCCAGATTCAGACGCTGATGCACCAATAAAATTTTGTTCAATATCTCTAGTTACAATTTTTCCTTTTTCAGTTTGTAAATTGTTTATAAGGGTGCTTGTCTCTACATGTTCCATAGGTGTCCTAGAGTCATTAGGCACCATCACTTCAACACTTTCACCTCTATTTTCACCTGGTTGAATTGTTGGAAAATCTCTTAATGGCATCGTTTTACCAAGAAAAGTTCCTGTTATTACTTCTTCTGGGGGGAATTTCTCCTGCCCAAATACGGTTGCTAAGCACAAAAAGCTAAGCATTAATAGTAAATAGTTTTTTTTCATACTTTTTTAATTAAAAACGTTAAATCTTAATAGTCTGCGCAATATAACATAAAAAATATAATTTAAAAACCTATTAAATCAGTAGGAATAGGTAATTTAACTCGGATTTCATATTGCTAAGTATAATATAATCAAGAAAATAGAATAAAACAAGTTCCGCTAAGCATTTATTTTTTGAAAGGATTTTAAGAAGTTCAATGCTTATTTAATAATTATATGTTTTACCCTTGTTTGCTTGCTTGACACCATAACCACAATGTATGTTCCAGATTGAAATATTAAAGGTATGGATGTATCTTGAGAAATTGTTTTGTTCAACATCTCTTTCCCAATCATGGAAAAAATATTGATTTCGGTTTTATTAGAAACTCCTTGAATATTTAACACTTTGGAAACTGGATTTGGGTACAGCACTATTTCAGAAATATTATTTTCTTCAATTGAAAGTGGTGGAAAATAAGTTTCACCTTGCAGATCTCCCCATATATGTTCAACCAAAATAGGTCTATCAATAAAAGGGTTACGATTTTTTTGCCAAGTATAGACTATATTATTACGATTCATTTCAAAATCGTCTGGCGGATCGTTTCTGTGCCATTCTAGTAGTGTCTGCAAATCTCCTAACTCCCCTACTGTCGTGTTTTCAGGGTTACCATTTACCACTTCCAAATCATTATAACGAACAGCCATAAAAAGCACGGCGCGAGCTACATCACCTTTAAAGCTGCCCAAATTCCCTGTGGGACCATTATATTCACCATAATCTTGATTTCCCCTCGAACTATTTTCAGGTCCATCGGCTGCACGCAATGCATGAGCATCAGAAATTCCGTGACGTAGCGAATCTGCATTGGTTTCAATAAAAATATTCATTCCATCGGCAACCTCATCCTCTTCTAACTCATAAAAACCTCCTCGAGAGCGGGGATACGTATGTTCTCGGTTCCATTTGCCTATGTTACTTCCTCCTAAATTTTGAAAGTCGATTTTTGGGCGGGATTGTTCAGTATACAACAACCAAACTTCATTGCTGTTCTCCGGGCTTTGATCGGCGCTTTTTAAAATGTCTATGGCATCGGCATAAGTCTGGGTGCGCACTGTTTCGGGATCTGCAACTACATCCTGTATAGCTTGTCTCAATTCATTATCGGCTAATCCGCCAATTGAATTGTAATAATCTTCTGGCTCTGTGCTTTCAACAAAACCATATGTTGGGTCTAATGGTGTTCCCCATTGAGCCATTGTAAAATCTAAGTCTATGACCAATACTTCTACATTATCGGTAAGTCGGTTATATTCCTGTGGCAATGTTTGTATATCTATTTCGGCAAACTCATCACCGTCATTTACTCCATCTTTTATAAATTGAATTTGTACACTTGCCTCACTTGTTCCTGTAGGAATAAAAACAGATGTATTTCCTGTATAATCTTCAGTTGTAAATGTTTCGTTTTCTAATGTAAAAATGAAATTTAAATCACTCGTTACAGCTTCTTCCGTAGTAAAGGTAATTGTCATGGCATCCCCTTCACTATATTCTTGTAGGTCTGTAGTAAAAGAAACCCCGTTTAGGTCAATCCCACTTCCATCATTTAATGCACCGGGAGTTGGCGTAGTTACAGTGTAGCTGCCATCATTATTTCTTTGAATAGATTCAGTAGTTTGATTTCCATTCTCTCCTTCATTTATTTGTTCGGTTAGACCTAATAGGCTTAATAAAACCGTATCATCTGCATCATTAGTATCATACGCTAAAGCATCTATTAGATTGGTGGTGGTTGCCAAAGTACCTTCCGGAAAATCATCTGCACTTCCTTGATAAATAGCAACAGCATCAGGACCATTTTGAATAATAGCTGGTGGAATTAAAAACTCCGGAACTGGCGAAACAGTGCTACTTCCTATAACAAGTATGCCATTAACATCGGTTGAAAACCCATCTAAATCAAAAGCCAAATAACTACTATCTGCCCCACTTTCCGAACCATTAAAAAAAACCAAAACGTAATCGTCTAAATTCGTATTTGGGATGTCTGATTTCAATTCAACAAACTCTTTAAAATCTTGACCTTCGGTATCGGTATCAAATTCGTTTACAACAACTTGAGCATTTGAAGAAACTATAAAAAACATAAAAACAAAAAGGGGGTAAAAATTCTTCATAAAAGTTTAATATTTTGTCAAAAATACTATTTACAATCTTGTAAAAAACGGTGTATGTACAAGGTAACAATAATATAATAAATGAATTTGTGAAAAATTAGTTGAAAACCATGTGTATAACACATTAAAATTGTAGTAGCCTTTCGCAAGAATTACCGTAAATTTGTGCTTTTAAAAAACGGAACAACACAACCACCATGATTCATTATTTTTCGTCTCCAAGCCAAACTGTTTACGCAGTACAAACTTCGAATAACCTTTCGGAAACAGCTATTGAAAAGTTGAAATGGCTTTTCGCAATACCTGATTCTTCTAAAATAAAGCCAAACCAAAAACTCTCAGGAGCTTTTATTGGCCCTAGAGCAGCTATGATTACTCCGTGGAGTACGAATGCAGTTGAGATTACACAAAATATGGGGGTTGAGGGAATTGTTCGTATTGAAGAGTTTACTAAGGTTGCCGTTGATTTTTCAGATTTCGACCCAATGTTGTCTCAAAAATATAACGATCTAGATCAAGATATATTTACAATTGATATTAAACCGGAAGCAATAAAAGAAATTGATGATATTGCTGCTTTTAATGAAGCAGAAGGATTAGCACTTAATAAAGAAGAAGTTGTTTATTTAGAGAACTTATCTACAAAGTTAAAAAGAAAATTGACTGATAGTGAGGTCTTCGGATTCAGCCAAGTAAATAGTGAACATTGCCGTCATAAAATCTTTAATGGCACCTTCGAAATTGACGGAAAAGAAATGCCCTCTTCTCTATTTAAGCTAATTAAAAAAACATCTGAAAAAAACCCGAATACAATTGTTTCGGCTTATAAAGATAATGTTGCTTTTGTAAAAGGTCCTAAAGCCATACAGTTTGCTCCTAAATCTCCTGATAAACCAGATTTTTATCAGAATTCTGAATTTGATAGCGTTATTTCTATAAAAGCTGAAACACATAACTTTCCTACTACAGTCGAGCCTTTTAACGGTGCTGCAACTGGAAGTGGTGGCGAAATTAGAGACCGTTTAGCAGGCGGCAAAGGATCTTTGCCTTTAGCCGGAACTGCGGTGTATATGACTTCTTATTCCCGATTAAACGATTCCCGTCCTTGGGAAAAAGCAGTAGAAGAACGCGATTGGCTCTACCAAACGCCTTTAGATATTCTTATTAAAGCTAGTAATGGTGCTTCAGACTTTGGAAACAAATTTGGTCAACCCTTAATTGCTGGTTCAGTTCTAACTTTTGAACACGAAGAGGAAGCACGTAAACTAGGCTATGATAAAGTAATTATGTTAGCTGGAGGCGTTGGATACGGGAAAGCTAATCAAGCCATAAAAGACATCCCTAAAAAAGGAGATAAAATAGTAATCTTAGGTGGTGAAAACTACCGAATTGGTATGGGTGGCGCTGCTGTTTCTTCAGCAGATACTGGAGCGTTTGAAAGCGGAATTGAACTAAACGCCATTCAACGTAGTAATCCTGAAATGCAAAAAAGAGCGGCGAATGCTGTTCGTGGCATGGTAGAGAGTGAAACAAATCCAATCGTTTCTATTCACGATCACGGAGCAGGTGGTCACCTCAACTGTCTTAGTGAATTGGTAGAAGAAACCGGTGGTAAAATAGATTTAGACAAATTACCTGTTGGCGACCCTACCCTTTCAGCAAAAGAAATTATAGGCAACGAATCGCAAGAACGTATGGGCCTTGTAATTGGCGACCAAGATATTGAAAAACTAAAAAGGGTTTCAGATAGAGAACGCTCACCAATGTACGAAGTTGGTGATGTTACAGGCGATTATCGCTTTACTTTTGAAAGTGAAACAACCGGTGAGAAACCAATGGATTTTGAACTTGCCGATATGTTTGGCAGTTCTCCTAAAACCGTTTTAAAAGATAAATCAATACCTAGAAATTATAAAAATCCTAAATATCAAGCTGCAGACATTCAAAGTTATGTAGAGCAAGTTTTACAATTAGAAGCAGTAGGTTGTAAAGATTGGCTTACTAACAAGGTGGACCGCTGTGTGGGTGGAAAAGTAGCCAAACAACAATGTGCCGGACCATTACAATTACCACTTAACAATTGTGGTGTTATGGCGCTAGATTACAACGGAAAAGAAGGTGTTGCCACTTCCATTGGGCATTCTCCTATTTCTGGGTTAGTAGATCCTGTTGCAGGTTCTCGTAATTCGATTACCGAAGCACTTACCAATATTGTTTGGACGCCGCTAGAAGAAGGCTTAAAAAGCGTATCGCTATCTGCAAATTGGATGTGGCCTTGTAATAATGAAGGTGAAGATGCTCGTTTATACAAAGCAGTTGAAGGTGTTTCTGAATTTTCAATTGACTTAGGAATCAATGTTCCTACTGGAAAGGATTCGCTTTCCATGAAGCAGAAATATAAAAATGAAGAAGTTATTTCACCAGGAACAGTTATTATTTCGGCTGCAGGACATAGTAAGGATATTAAAAAAACAGTAGAGCCAGTTCTTCAGAAAAACGCCGGAAGTATCTACTACATCAACTTCTCTCAAGATGATTATAAATTAGGAGGTTCGTCATTTGCACAAATATTGAATACTGTGGGAAGCGAAGTTCCTACCGTTAAAAGTGCCGAATATGTAAAAACGGTTTTCAATACGCTTCAAAATTTAATTTCTGAAGAAAAAATCGCCGCAGGACACGATGTAGCTTCCGGAGGTTTAATTACCACCTTACTAGAAATGTGCTTTGCCGATACTAATTTGGGAGCGAATCTAAATCTTTCAGAATTAGGAGATGATTTAGTAAAAGTATTATTTTCTGAAAACTGCGGTGTGGTTATCCAAGTTTCAGAAGATAAAATTATTGAAGAAACATTCGCCTCAGCAAACGTTGACTATATCAAAATTGGAACTGTTTCTACTACTGAAACGTTAGAAATTCAATTTAACGATGATGTTTTAAACTTCAACATTCCAGAAATGCGCGATGTTTGGTATAAAACTTCGCATTTGTTAGACGAAAAGCAAAGCGGAAAAAATAAAGCGCAAGAACGTTTTGACAATTATAAGAAACAACCACTTCAGTTTACATTTCCGAAGCATTTTGACGGAACGTTACCACAAATTTCTTCTGAAAAACCAAGAATTAAAGCTGCCATCCTTCGTGAAAAAGGGAGTAACAGTGAACGTGAAATGGCAAATGCGCTATATTTAGCTGGTTTTGATGTAAAAGATGTCCATATGACCGATTTAATTGAAGGTCGTGAAACACTAGAAGATATTAAGCTAATTGCGGCCGTAGGAGGATTCTCAAATAGTGATGTGTTAGGAAGCGCCAAAGGTTGGGCCGGAGCATTTTCATACAACGAAAAAGCCAATAAAGCCTTAAAAGATTTCTTTGCAAAAGACGATACGCTTTCATTAGGTGTTTGTAATGGTTGCCAATTGTTTATCGAACTTGGCTTGATGACGCCAAACCACGACGAAAAACCAAAAATGTTGCACAACGATACCGGCAAATTTGAATGTAACTTTACCTCGGTAACTATTCAAGAAAACAACTCAGTGATGTTATCTTCATTAGCTGGAAGTACTTTAGGAATTTGGGCTGCTCACGGAGAAGGAAAATTCAGTTTCCCACTTAGCGAAGACAACTATAAAATTGTTGGAAAATATGGGTACGAAACATTCCCAGCAAACCCGAATGGAAGTGACTTTAATACAGCCATGATGACCGATGAAACTGGAAGACATTTGGTAATGATGCCGCACTTAGAACGCTCTACCTTCCCATGGAACTGGGCACACTACCCAAAAGACCGTACCGATGAAGTTTCTCCTTGGTTAGAAGCATTTGTAAATGCAAGAAAGTGGTTAGAAAAAAAGTAAAAAACAAAATGTAAGTGTTTTATTGAAAAATTAATAGAAGTTTACTTTTTTCAAACAAAACCACTATTTAATATATAGATTTTACAATTTTTTCAATGATTATTAGTTAAAACACTAATTAATGTAACTGTAATTTGTTAGTTTTCAGCTCGTTTTTAGACTACACTAATCCAAAACCCAATTATGAAAAAAACAATACTTTTAATTTTATTATTTACTTCTTCATTTATATTCTCGCAAGAAGTACAAGAAAAATACCAACGGGCTAAAATAAATTACAATTCTACGGATGATCTTTCAAAATTAGAATCACTAGGCGTACCGGTAGAACACGGCGCTCATAAACGGGGGCACTTTGTAATTTCAGATTTTTCAGTTTCTGAAATTGAAAATGCCCGAGATGCAGGTTTTAAGGTCGATATTTTAATAGAAGACAGTAAGGAATATTTTCTTCAGCGTAACAGATTGCAAGAACCTGTTGTAAACCCAAGTTGTGATGCAGCTTCAGAAGATTATGAAACCCCGGCCAATTTTAATTTAGGTTCTATGGGTGGATACTTAACCTATCAAGAGCTCTTGGATGAGCTAGATGCGATGCGTGCTCAGTATCCAGATTTAATTACTGCAAAAGAGAACATTAGTAATTTTTTAACCGAAGGAACTCCAGATAACTCAACTACTCCATCTATTGGAGGAAATGGTATTAAATGGGTGAAAATTAGTGACAACCCTGAAAGTACTTCAGAAGGAGAACCACAAATTTTATATACAGCTATACACCACGCACGAGAACCGCTATCACTTTCTCAACTAGTTTTCTATATGTGGTATTTATTGGAAAATTATGATTCAGACCCAGAAGTACAAAGTATTGTAAATAATACCGAGTTATATTTCGTGCCTGTAATAAATCCTGATGGATATTTATACAATGAGAAAACAAACCCAAATGGAGGTGGTTTTTGGCGGAAAAATAGAAAAAACACCTATGGTACAGATTTAAACCGTAATTATGAGTATTATATAAATGGCGACCCAAATAACGGTATGTGGGGTGGTGAAGGAGCTTCTTCAAACACTGGTAGTGAAACCTATCACGGTCCTGCTCCTTTTTCGGAAGTGGAAACACAAGCTATAAAGTGGTTTGTTGAAAATCATAATTTTGTTATGGCTTTTAACAACCACACATCGGGAGACCTGCTGCTGTATCCTTATGGATATACTGAAAATGCCCCTACACCCGAAAATGATTTATTTGTGGGAATTTCGGAAGAATTAGTTTCCCGAAACGGTTTTAGTAATATTTTATCTTCAGAATTATATCCTGCCTCTGGTGATAGTGACGATTTTATGTACGGTACCATAGGAACACACGATAAAATTTATGCAATGACGCCAGAGATTGGCCCAGAGTTTTGGCCTCCTTCTAATCAAATTGAACCTTTGGTTAAAACAATGATGTACCTTAATATAACTTCGGCTAAAATGGTTAATAATTTTGCTGAAGTGACAGACACCACTCCTGCTTTTACAGGAAATTCTACTTCAAATAATGCTACTTTTAGTATTAAACGCTTAGGTATTAATGGAAATGGTGATTTTACAGTTAGCTTGAATCCGGTTTCAGCTAACATCATCTCGGTTGGGAGTCCATTACCTTTTAACGGACTAAGTCTATTAGATGAAGATACCGGAAGTATTCAATATTCTCTTTCATCAGATGTAGAGCCTGGAGACGAAATAGCCTACGAATTTATTGTAAATAACGGAAGCTATGACACCACTACCCTAATCACCAAAAAATTTGGTGCCTTAGAAGCAGTTTTTGAAGATTCGGGGGAAAGTGTTACTGAGAATTTTAACAACAACGGATGGGGAATTAGTACCTCTACATTTGTATCGGCGCCAAGTTCTATAACCGATTCGCCCAACGGAAATTATCAAGACGACGCAAATAAAACGATCACTCTAAAAAATGCAATTGACTTGACCACTGCCATTGGCGCAAATGTTACCTTTAATGCAAAGTGGGAAATTGAAAATAATTGGGATTACACACAGTTTGAAGTTTCTACTGATAATGGCGCTACTTGGACGCCTCAATGTGGTAAATACACAAATAATGGTAGCTCGAATAGCGGACAACCAACAGGTGAACCCTTATATGACGGTGAACAAAACGAATGGGTACTTGAAGAAATTGATTTAAGTGACTATTTAGGTGAAACTATTTTAGTTCGGTTTCAGTTTGAGTCGGACGGTGGCGTTAGAGGTGATGGCTTCTATTTTGACGATTTAACCATTAATATAGTTGATGATTCTGGATTATCAATTTCAAATGTTTCCGAAAGTCAATTTAGTATTTATCCAAATCCTGTAGATGACCTTTTAAACATAGATACTTCTCTAAGTAGTTATACTGCTGAACTGTTCACCATTCAAGGGCAGCGGGTTTTTGTTTCAGAAAAGAATACTGGATCGCAAACTATAGATTATAGTAAGTATGCATCAGGAATTTATTTATTAAAACTTACTTCAAATGAAGTTTTACAAACTTTTAAAATTGTGAAACAATAATATTCTAAAAAATTATCCTTAATTTTAATGGAGCAACTAAAATTTAGTTGCTCCATTTTTTTTCTGTTGGATTCTGAAAAAAATTACTATTTTGCACCTATACATTAAATACTTATCATGACAGACCCTAAAAGACTTTTTGATTTTCCATATTACCAACTTGAAACCCATCCGCAACAAAAAGCTTTGGTAACAAAATATAATGGTGAATGGAAAGCTACTTCTATACAAGAATATATAGATAAAGCAAATGCATTAAGCCGGGCTTTACTTAGAATGGGAATTGAACCAAATGATAAAATTGCTATCATATCAATGTCCAACCGTACCGAATGGAATATATGTGATATCGGTATTATGCAAACGGGCGCGCAAGATGTACCTATCTACCCTACTATTTCTGAAGATGAGTACGAATATGTTTTAAACCATAGTGAATGCAAGTATGTGTTTGTTTCGTGTGAAGAAGTACTCGAAAAAGTAAATAAAATAAAAAACAACGTACCTTCTTTAAAAGAAGTGTACTGCTTTGATAAAATTGACGGCTGTACTAATTGGGAAGAAGTTCTTGAAAAAGGAAAAGATGATAGCAATCAAGATGAAGTTGAAAAACGAAAAGATGCAATCAATGAAGACGATTTAGCTACATTAATATATACCTCTGGTACAACGGGCCGACCAAAAGGTGTTATGTTATCACATAAAAACATAGCCAGTAATGCTATATTTAGCTCCGAGCGTTTACCTATTGTTATTGGTAAATCTAAGGCGTTAAGTTTTTTACCAGTTTGTCATATATACGAACGTATGCTTCTTTATATGTATCAATATACTGGTGTTGAAATTCATTTTGCTGAATCACTTGATACTATAAGTGATAATTTAAAAGAAGTACAGCCTCAAGTAATGAGTGCCGTACCAAGGTTATTAGAAAAAGTATACGATAAAATCTATGCGAAGGGAGCCGAATTATCAGGTATAAAGAAAAAGCTATTTTATTGGGCCATAGAATTAGGTTTAGAATACGAACCGTATGGTGAAAACGGTTGGTGGTACGAATCTAAATTAAGCATAGCCCGTAAATTAATATTTAGTAAATGGCAAGAAGCTTTAGGTGGCGAATTAAAAGCCATTGCTAGTGGTAGTGCAGCTTTACAACCTCGTTTGGCAAGAATTTTTAATGCTGCTGAAATTCCCGTAATGGAAGGCTATGGTCTAACTGAAACCTCACCCGTGGTAGCTGTTAACGATATGCGCGACAAAGGATTTAAAATAGGAACTGTTGGAAAGCCATTAAGAGAAACGGAAGTTAAAATTGCCGATGACGGGGAAATTTTAATAAAGGGTCCACAAGTAATGTGTGGATATTACAAAGACAAAGAAAAAACAGACGAAGTATTAATAGACGGATACTTTCATACCGGTGATATTGGGGAAGTTGATAAGGAAGGTTTCTTGAAAATTACAGATCGTAAAAAGTCTATGTTTAAAACTAGTGGTGGTAAGTACGTAGCACCACAACTAATAGAAAATGACATGAAACAATCCCGTTTCATAGAACAAATATTAGTAGTAGGTGAAGGTGAAAAAATGCCAGCAGCTTTAATACAACCAGATTTTGAGTTTTTAAAAGATTGGGGGGCTAAAAAAGGTCGTGAACTTTCTTCAGACCCTAAGGAAATTATTAAAAACGAAAAAGTTATAAAACGCATTCAAAAAGAAGTTGATTTTTATAATGAGCGCTACGGAAAATGGGAGCGAGTTAAAAAGTTTGAACTTACTCCAGATGTATGGAGTATAGAAGAAGGACACCTAACCCCTACCATGAAAATGAAACGTAAAGTGATTCAAAATAAATATCAAGATTTATATGATAAGATTTATGACCGAAATCAATAACCCTTAAATTCTCATAAAACATTATTACACCCTACTTCTCCTCAAAAAGTACGCTAAAAAATATTCCTCAAATATTTTTGATTGTCTTTTTGTTGACTTTTTTTAAAGTTTCTTCTCAAGAGACTAAGGTAATTCAAATAAATCAACTGGGGCAAGAAGCAGGATTACTACAATTAAACGCACAGACCTTAACCCAGGATCATCTTGGCTACTTATGGGTTGGAACCGAAGATGGTTTGCATAGGTTTAACGGTTATAAGTTTAAACCATATGTAGCACACGCCAAAGATAGCTCCTCCATTACCGATGATCACATTCGTGGTTTATTAGCTATTAATGACACCTTATGGATTGCCACCAACTCCAAGGGAATTTCTGGGCTTAAACTTTCAGAAAACAGATTTTTTAATTTGTTTGAAGAGAATGAAAACAGAGATTTAAATATTGCCTATAAAATTTTAAAGGTTAATAAAAAATTTCTTCTTTTTTCTACCAAAAACCATTTTATAATCTATGATCGAAAAAAGAAGGAGACACAAACTTTTACGCTCCCTAAAATCAAAAAAGAAAATTTTATAAGTGACATTATAAAAGTTTCAGAAAACACGTATTGGCTTGCAACAACAGGCTCTGGTATTCTTATCTTTAATATTTCAACAAAAGAAATAAATTCATTACAAGAGTTTAATCAGAGTTCGGTAACAAGCTTCTTTAAAGATAAAAATACTATAATCATTGGTACTGATAAAGGATTGTTTACTCACAATATAACTGATAATAGTTTTTCTAAAACAGCTCTTAATAATTCAGTTAAGTATTTATTTGAAAAAGATACTGATCAAATATACGTAGCGACCAATCAAGGTACTTTTTTCTACAATACTAGTAGTAATAAAGCAACAAAAATTACTTTTAAAGATAAGCAGTCTAAAGTATACGAAAACATATTAATAGAGCAGTTTGTAAAAGACAACAAAGGCAACCTATGGATGGGAACAGCTGGTGAAGGAGTCTTTTATACTAATAAGTATCAAAAAAAGTTTACATCGGTTCAGGTTAAATTACCGTCTAAAAAAGATGATCAACGTATTAGCGTTTTTCCTTTTTTTAAAAGAAACGATTCTATTTTATGGATTGGGACCACAAATGGAACACTCAAGTATAATTTCAACAACAAGACATTTAAACAATACGAGACTGGGAAAAAAGGAGTAACCTATTGTTTTGCCGAAGATAAAAACGGCACCCTTTGGGCAGGCGGCATCTATGATGGTTTAATGAAGTATAATCCTAAAACGGACACTTTTACGCAGTGGCTTTCCGATACGACTATAAACAGTCTATCAGATAGCGAAGTGCTTACTATTATCCCAATGCCGAATAACAAACTATGGTTGTGCACTTGGGCTGGCGGAATTAGTGAGTTTAACACACAAACTGAAACATTTAATCCAATCTTGGTAAACGGTAAACAATTAAACAGGGCCCGGGTCTACCTTAAAGATTCAAAAAATAATTTATGGTTAGGTACTGATCAAGGCTTATATAAACTCTCAGAAGAAAAATGGGTTAAAACCTACACTCAAAATACTTCTGAAAGCAATCAACTCACAAACGATAGGATTTTTGCACTTAAAGAAGATAAAAAAGGTAATATATGGATAGGGACCAGTTCTGGATTAACCAAATTAAATCCAAATACCAATGAAACAACCCTTTTTTACAAACAAAAAGGCTTCACAAACGATTTTGTTTACAACATTTTAATTGACAAAAAAGACCAAATTTGGATGAGCACTAACCATGGTCTTTCCGTTTTAAACACAACTACAAATACTTTTAAAAACTACACAGAAGAAGACGGTCTACAAGACAATGAGTTTAATGGAAAAGCAGGTTTTAAAGACTCTGATGGAACATTTTATTTCGGTGGAATTAATGGTTTTAATATGTTTAAACCAGAAGACATTGTTGACAACCCCTTTTTACCAAAAGTTTATATAGAATCAGTTGAGTTGTTTAACAAACCCATTGAACAAAATGAACTATACAAAGACACGTTACGGTTTAAAAGCGAAGAAAACGTTCTAACGTTTAATTTTGCAGCTTTAAACTATTTAAACCCACAGAAAGTATCCTATCAATATAAGCTGGATAATTTTGACAAGGCTTGGAGTCCGCCAAGTGGTAAACGGAGTGTTACCTATACCAACTTAAACCCTGGAAAGTACACCCTAAAAATAAAAGCATCAAACGATGCCGGAGTGTGGAGCGATACCGTTAAAACCGTAAGTTTGATTATTATCCCGCCTTGGTACCAAACCTCACTTTTCAGAATATCGGCTATCTTACTCATCCTACTTTTGGGCGTGGCTTTCTATCTATACAAAACCAGAAAGCTAAAACGTGATAAACAGAAATTGGAAGGTCTCGTTCATGAGCGCACAGAAGACTTAATTAACAAAAACGAAGACCTAAAAGCCTATAATGAGGTAATTTTAAAACAACGCGATAATATTGAATTTTTAATGAAAGAATTGAGTCATCGCGTTAAAAATAACCTACAAATAGTTTCCAGTCTATTGAATATTCAGACTAACTCTATTAAAGACGAACATTCAAAAGAAATATTAACCATTGCTAAAAATAGAATTTTAGCTATTTCGTACGTTCAAGCAGAATTAAGTTCAAAAACAGATGAAGTTAACATAGGTGAGTTTATAAATAACTTTACCGTAAAAATAATGGAAACTTTAACCGATGAAAATTCTGCAAAATTTGAACTACAATTTGACTTAGATAAAAACATAATCTGCAAAATGAATATCACATTGGTAGGATTGATATTAAACGAATTGATCACCAACACCTTTAAATACGCATTTAAAAACTATAGCGAAGAAAACCTATTGCATATATCTTGTAAAATAGAGGGAAACACCATTAGTTTAAAAGTTGAAGATAACGGTGTGGGTTATAAAAAAGCAGATATAAAACAAGATTCATTAGGATTAGACATGGTAACCGAAATGGTTTATCAGTTAAACGGTACTATCCATACAGAAAGCTCTAACGGCACTATAAACACTATAAAAATTCCTTGTATTTCATAAAACCATCACATCAGTATGAGACAAATTTTACTAATTGAAGATGAATTTATTATCGCTAAAGACATTAAGTTGTTGTTAGAAAAAGACACTTCCATACATGTTAAAACCGCTCGAAATTACGAGGAGGCGTATATTCATTTTAAAGCAAACAATATTGATGTTATAATCTGTGATATAAACTTGAATGATGAGAAAGATGGTATCGATATCATGACAGAGTTTAAACAAATTAAAACCGTGCCCGTGGTGTATTTAACTGCTTATGACTCTCACGATATTTTAAAACGCGCCAAGGAAACCATGCCCTTTGCCTATCTTTTAAAACCCTTTAATGAAGTGCAATTAAAGGTAACAATAGACCTTGCTTACTTAAACTACCAAAAAGAAAGTGATAGTATTATTGAGAACACAGATTATACAGATCAAATAGACGAACTAACCAAACGGGAAAAAGAAATTTTAGTAGTTATTGCATCTGGAAAAACTAGCAAAGAGACTGCCACTTATTTAAATATATCCTCACACACCGTAGAAAAACATAAAAAGAATATTAAAAAGAAACTAAAACTAAGTACCGTAGGTGAATTGGTCCGGTTTGCATTACGATCAAATCTCTATGAAGTTTCTTAAAATGAAATTTTCTGTATAAAAAATTATTCAAAATGAAAAATATTAATTTCAGAATACTTTTTTTAATTCTCTTATTCGGAAATTTATCCTTTATTACGGGACAATGTTTACCCAATGGAATAACATTTACTTCCCAATCGCAAATTGATGACTTTCCATCAAATTATCCAAGTTGCACAGAAATAATAGGAGATGTATTAATTGCAGGAAATTTAAGCAACCTTAATGGATTGTCTCAAATTACAAATATCGGGGGCTTTTTGAAAATTAATAACACCACTCTTGAAAATTTAGACGGATTGGAGAACCTTCAAACCATTGAATCTTTATTAATAGAGTACAATAACAATTTACAACACATTCAAGCCTTGGCAAACATAACCTCGGTGAGTAGGATTCTATTAATAGTAAATGAAAGTCTTCTATCATTATCTGGATTGGAAGGGATTACAAATATTCCTTTAGAACTTAACATTCATCAGAATCAGGCACTGGAAAGTCTAATGGGACTGCAAAATGTAGTTAATATTGTAAATAACTGTACTATTTCTTTAAACCCCCAACTTCATAATCTCAATGGCTTGGAAAGTTTAAGCCAAGTCGGAGGGTCTTTTCGTATCTTTGAAAATAACTCTTTAAGTACATTGCAAGGTTTGGATAATTTATCTGAAATCGGAATAAATTTTACCCTAAGCAGAAATCCACAAATGATAACATTGAGTAATTTGGCAAATCTAACCTCAATTGGCGATAATTTAGTGATTCAAGGTCAAACAAATCTTACCAGCGTAGATGGATTGGAAAATTTAATAAGTATTGGGGGATTTTTAAATATTTCGGTTAATAATTCGCTATCAAATATAGAAGGTATTAAAAATATTGATGCCACTACTGTAACACAACTTCAAATTTTTCAAAATGAAAACTTACCTGAATGTGCAGTCCTAAGTGTGTGTGATTTTTTGAATTTAGATCCTGCTAACGCCGTTATTGATACAAATGCTATAGGATGTAACTCGGTGCAACAAGTTGTAGCACACTGCGAACTCAGCATTCAAGAAAACCCGCTTTCAGAAGTAAAAATTTACCCCAATCCTACCAATGATTCTTTTAATATTTCAAATTTAAAAGAAGGAACGATTAAAGTGATGGACAGCCAAGGTAGAATAGTCAGTAATTATGATGTAGATAATAGCTTTTATTCGATAAAAGACCTTTCCAAAGGGATTTATTTTGTTCAAATTAGATCGGGCAATCAAACAACCGTTCGGCAATTGATTAAAAATTAATTTTTTCTATATAATTACTAATTACTTAAACCTCAAGAGTAATTAAAACACTTTTGTTTTCTTAAATAAAAGTAAATACCGCAACCCTTTTCTATTATATACGTTTATTTAACATTCATCAGAAAAATTTTACATTTATTTACTATGCACGCATAATAAAATTTTCTATCTTTGGTATCCCGATAAACAAAACAATACTTTTTGAAAGAAAAAACAATAGATTACATACTGCGCTCTACTTGGATGAACGTACAAAAAATGTATAACGAAGAGGCCAGTAAAAAAGATAGTACGATGGCAACAGGATTTGCCTTAATAAGCATCGATCCTGAAGAAGGAACACCTTCTACAGCCTTAGGCCCTAAAATGGGAATGGAAGCCACTAGCCTCTCGCGTACGCTAAAAAATATGGAAGGAAAAGGTTTAATTGAACGAAAACCAAACCCCGAAGACGGCCGCGGAGTTTTAATACACTTAACCCCTTTTGGGAAAGAAATGAGAGAGTTTTCAAAAAATGTGGTGCTTCGGTTTGATGAAGCTGTAAAAGAGAATATTTCAGAAGAAGAACTACAAACGTTTAAAAAAGTGGCCAGTACTATTTTAGAACTGATTAATTCAAAAAAAATATATACCGAAAAAATAGCATAATATGTCTAAGAGAAGAATAAATAAAGTAGCCGTAATAGGTTCCGGAATTATGGGAAGCGGGATTGCCTGTCACTTTGCCAATATTGGCGTGGAGGTATTACTGCTAGACATTGTTCCGCGTGAACTTACCGATAAAGAAAAGAAAAAAGGACTTACCCTTGAAGATAAACAAGTGCGCAATCGTTTGGTAAATCAATCGTTGCAGGATTCTATAAAATCGAAACCTGCTCCACTCTACCACAAAGATTTTGCAGACCGTATTTCTACAGGAAATATGGAAGATGATATTGCAAAAGTTTCTGAAGTAGATTGGATTATCGAAGTTGTTGTAGAACGACTAGATATAAAGCAACAAGTTTTCGAAAACCTTGAAAAACATAGAAAAGAAGGAACGCTAATTACTTCAAATACCTCAGGTATTCCTATCAATATGATGAGTGAAGGTAGAAGTGAAGATTTTCAGAAACATTTCTGCGGAACACACTTCTTTAACCCACCACGTTATTTAGAGCTTTTTGAAATCATCCCTGGGCCAAAAACTGATCAAGATGTGCTTGACTTCTTAAATGAGTACGGCGAAAAGTTTCTTGGTAAAACTTCTATCGTTGCCAAAGACACCCCTGCTTTTATAGGGAATCGAATTGGAATCTTCGGAATTCAAAGTTTATTTCATCAAGTAAAAGAAATGGGCTTAACCGTTGAAGAGGTTGATAAATTAACAGGTCCGGTAATCGGTCGGCCAAAATCTGCTACTTTCCGAACGGTAGATGTTGTTGGGCTTGACACCTTAGTTCACGTAGCAAACGGTATTCATAAAAATGTGCCAGAAGACGAAGAACATGACATTTTTGAACTGCCTAATTTCATCGATACTATGATGGAAAAAGAATGGTTAGGTAGCAAAAGCGGACAAGGGTTCTATAAAAAAATTAAAAAAGAAGACGGTAGCAGCGAAATCTTGACTTTAGATTTAGAATCTATGGAGTATCGCGACAAAGAACGCGCCTCATTCGACACCTTGAAAAAAACCAAAGACATCGATGTCGTTGCCGATCGATTTAAAGTATTGATAGATGGTGATGACAAAGCTGGTGAGTTTTACCGTAAAAACTTTGGTGCACTATTCGCCTACGTTTCTAAACGTATTCCTGAAATTACCGATGAGCTTTACAAAATTGATGATGCGATGAAAGCCGGATTTGGATGGGAACACGGACCTTTCGAAATTTGGGATGCCGTTGGTGTTAAGAAAGGAATCGAATTAATAAAAGAACTAGGAAAAGAGCCTGCAGCTTGGGTAAGCGAAATGCTTGAAACCGGAGTAGACAGTTTCTACGACGTTCGAGAAGGAAACACCTACTATTATGGTGTTCCTGAAAAAACACACGTTAAAATTCCTGGGCAGGATTCATACATTATTTTAGATAACATTCGCGAAAGCAAAGAGGTATTCAAAAACAGCGGAGTTGTAGTTGAAGATCTTGGCGATGGTATTTTAAATGTAGAATTCATAAGTAAAATGAACAGCGTTGGCGGCGATGTATTAGCCGGGATTAACAAAGCTATCGATATTGCCGAAAAAAGCTACGACGGATTGGTAATTGCCAACAACGGAAAAAATTTCTCTGTTGGTGCCAACGTAGGAATGATTTTTATGATGGCGGTAGAGCAAGAATATGATGAATTGAACGCTGCTGTTAAATACTTCCAAGACACGTGTATGCGTCTTCGTTATTCTTCAATTCCAACCGTAGTTGCCCCTCACGGGATGACATTAGGTGGTGGTTGCGAAATGACCTTACACGCCGACCGCGTAGTAGCATCTGCAGAGAGTTACATTGGTTTAGTTGAATTTGGCGTTGGAGTAATTCCTGGCGGTGGTGGTTCTAAAGAAATGACCGTTCGCGCTCAAGATTTATTTCAAAAAGGAGATGTAGAGCTTAATACACTAAGAGAGCATTTCTTAACCATCGGGATGGCAAAGGTATCTACTTCTGCTTACGAAGCTTTCGATACCAATATCCTGAAAGAAGGAAAAGATATTATAATCGTAAATAAAAACCGTCGTATTGCTGCTGCTAAAGAAGTAGCACGAATGATGGCAGATCAAGGGTATACAAAACCTATTGAAAGAACCGACATTAAAGTATTAGGTAAACAAGCATTAGGTGCATTCCTTGTTGGGACAGACCAAATGCAGGCCGGAAAATACATTAGTGAACACGATAAGAAAATTGCAAACAAGCTAGCTTGGGTAATGGCCGGTGGCGATTTAAGCGAACCACAACAAGTTAGCGAGCAGTACTTGTTAGACCTTGAAAGAGAAGCATTTTTAAGCCTTTGTGGAGAACGAAAAACTTTGGAAAGGTTGCAGCATATGATTCAGAAAAACAAACCACTGAGAAATTAGATTATTAAATATTAGAAAGTTAAAGCACTAAAGTTTAATAATTCAAAATAAAAAAATATGAAAACAGCATATATAGTAAAAGCATACAGAACAGCAGTAGGGAAAGCACCTAGAGGCTTGTTCCGTTTTAAAAGACCAGATGAACTGGCTGCAGAAACCATTCAATATATGATGAATGAACTTCCGCAACTTGATAAAAAACGCATAGACGATGTAATTGTCGGTAATGCGATGCCTGAAGCCGAACAAGGCCTTAACATGGGGCGTTTAATTTCCTTAATGGGACTTAAAATTGAAGATATCCCTGGTGTTACAGTAAATAGATACTGTGCTTCAGGTGTTGAAACGATTGCGATGGCTACCGCTAAAATTCAAAGTGGTATGGCCGATTGTATAATCGCCGGTGGTGCCGAAAGTATGAGTTACATTCCAATGGGTGGTTACAAACCAGTACCCGATTATAAATTAGCCAAGCAAGGGAATGAAGATTATTACTGGGGAATGGGACTAACAGCAGAAGCTGTTGCTAATGAATATAAAGTTTCTCGCGAAGATCAAGATGAATTTGCTTACAACAGCCATATGAAAGCTTTGAAAGCACAAGAAGAAAACCGTTTTCAAGACCAGATTGTTCCTATTGATGTGGATGAAACATTTGTAAACGATGCTGGTAAAAAAGAAACGAAAACTTATACTGTAAATAAAGACGAAGGACCTAGAAAAGGAACCAACATGGAAGCTTTGTCTAAACTTCGTCCTGTTTTTGCGGAAGGCGGAAGTGTAACAGCTGGTAACTCATCGCAAATGAGTGATGGTGCCGCTTTTACAATGGTAATGAGTGAAGAAATGGTGAAAGAATTAAATATAGAGCCTATCGCCCGTATGGTAAATTATGCCGCTGTAGGGGTTGAACCTCGTATTATGGGGATTGGACCAATTAAAGCAATTCCAAAAGCCTTAGACCAAGCAGGTATGAAGCTAGATCAAATCGGTTTAGTAGAATTGAATGAAGCATTCGCTTCTCAATCTCTTGCTGTAATTAGAAAGCTAGGTCTTAATAAAGATATAGTAAACGTAAATGGAGGAGCGATTGCACTAGGTCACCCACTTGGCTGTACTGGTAGTAAATTATCCGTTCAACTTTTCGATGAAATGAGAAAGCGTGATATGCAAGGTAAGTATGGTATGGTTACTATGTGCGTTGGTACTGGACAAGGTGCTGCCGGAATTTATGAGTTTTTAAATTAATTAAGTATTGAAATATGAGTATGAAGTAACGAGAAAGGATTCTCAATACTTAATACTAACTACTAAAATCTAAAAAAATGAGTACAACTGCTGAAAATAAAGAATTGCTTCGCGGCGGACAGTTTCTGGTAAAAGAAACAGCTGCTAACGATATTTTTACTCCGGAAGATTTTTCCGAAGAACAAAAAATGATGCGTGATTCGGTTAAAGAATTCGTAGATCGCGAAATCTGGCCGAAAAAAGAAGAATTTGAAAAGAAAAATTACGCATTAACAGAAGAAGTTATGCGTAAAGCTGGTGAAATGGGGTTATTGGGTGTAGCCGTTCCTGAAGAATATGACGGATTAGGAATGGGCTTCGTAACCACAATGTTGGTCTGCGATTACATTTCAGGAGCTACAGGCTCTGTAGCAACAGCTTTCGGTGCACATACAGGTATTGGTACAATGCCAATTACACTTTATGGTACGGAAGAACAAAAGAAAAAATACGTTCCTAAATTAGCTACTGGTGAATGGTTTGGCGCTTATTGCCTTACTGAACCAGGTGCAGGAAGTGATGCCAACAGTGGAAAAACAAAAGCTGTTCTTTCTGAAGATGGGAAAAACTACATCATCAACGGTCAAAAAATGTGGATCTCAAATGCGGGATTTGCAGATGTATTTATCGTTTTTGCTCGTATTGAAGACGACAAATATATTACAGGGTTTATAGTTGAAAATGATTCTGAAAACGGAATTACGTTTGGCGAAGAAGAGAAAAAATTAGGCATCCACTCCTCCTCTACTCGTCAAGTGTTTTTCAACGATACCAAAGTGCCAGTTGAGAACATGCTTTCAGAAAGAGGAAACGGATTTAAAATTGCGATGAATGCTTTAAATGTAGGTCGAATTAAGTTGGCTGCAGCTAGTTTAGATGCACAACGTCGCGTTATAGACCAAGCGGTTAAATATGCTAACGACAGGGTTCAGTTTAAAACTCCAATTGCTAAGTTTGGTGCTATTAAATCGAAATTAGCCGAAATGGCAACCTCTGCTTTTGCTGGTGAGAGTGCTAGCTACCGTGCTGGTAAAAACATTGAAGAACGTATCGCACTTCGTATGGAAGCTGGAAACAGCCACCAAGAAGCTGAATTAAAAAGTGTAGAAGAATACGCAATAGAATGCTCTATTTTAAAAGTAGCAGTTTCTGAAGACATTCAAAACTGTGCCGATGAAGGAATTCAGATTTTCGGTGGAATGGGCTTTAGCGCCGACACCCCAATGGAATCTGCTTGGCGTGATGCTCGTATTGCTCGTATTTACGAAGGTACAAACGAGATAAACCGAATGTTGGCTATTGGAATGCTTGTAAAAAAAGCAATGAAAGGTCACGTAGATTTATTAGGCCCTGCACAAGCTGTTGGTGAAGAATTGATGGGTATTCCATCATTTGATACACCTGATTATTCTAAAGTACTTTCAGAAGAAAAAGCAATGGTTGCCAAGTTGAAAAAAGTATTATTGATGGTTGCTGGTAGTGCTGTTAAAAAATACGGTCCTGAACTAGAAGAGCACCAACAATTATTATTGGCTTCAGCCGATATTTTAATTGAAATCTACATGGCAGAAAGTGCTATTCTACGTGCCGAAAAGAACCATAAACGTGATAATTCAGATGCTGATTATCAAGTAGCTATGGCGCAATTATATTTATATCATGCAGTGGAGATTGTGAATCAAAAAGCAAAAGAAGGAATCATATCCTTTGCTGAAGGTGACGAACAAAAAGCAATGCTAATGGGACTTAAACGTTGGACGAAGTATGATAACTTCCCTAATATTGTTCAATTACGAAACAAGATTGCTGAGAAAGTAACAGCGGAAAATACGTATCCGTTTTAAGTTAACAAATAATTAATACTACTTAAAGTATGACCTGCAAGATTAGGAAAATCTTGCAGGTTTTTTTATTAAAATCCTTCTGCAGTACTTTTATCATTTTCAAATTATCAACTGATTCAAAATCACATAAAAAGCATAATTTTACTATATTTATGAAAGATTAATATAATATTATTATGAAAAAGGCTTTAATACTGACAATATGCTTTTTATGCCTTGCATTTTCAGTAAGTGATTTATCCGGATTAAAATTTCTAATTCTAAATAGACTTAACGAATACGCTACTGAAAAATATCCTGAAAAAATTTACATTCAAACAGACAAACCCTATTATACAGCAGGAGAAGATATATGGTACAATACCTATCTCGTGAACGGTGTTACCCATACAGAAACCAATAAAAGCAATGTTATTTATGTAGAGCTAATAGATGATAATGACAATATAATTAGCGAGCGAAAGCTATTTACTGAATCAATTAGTGCAGAAGGCGATTTTAAGTTGCCTCTAGATTTAAAAGAAGGCACGTATCTTTTACGCGCTTATACCAATTACATGCGGAATCAACCAAAATATTTCTTCTTTAAAAAGGAAATTCCAGTTTTTGCTTTAAATGAAAATAGTCAAGATTCAAATAATAATAACGAGTCTGAAGAAACAAAAACTTCAATATTGCCCGAAATAGGATTTTATCCTGAGGGAGGCTATTTAGTTTCTGGAATGAGTAATAAAGTGGCGGTAAAAATAAAAGGCGCCAATTTATCGGCTAATCCAGTTGTGGGGATTATTGAAGATGCGCAAGGCAATCAAATCACAGACTTTAAAACCTTCGAGTTTGGTCTCGGCTCTTTTTATATAAACCCAGAGCCTGGTAAAGAGTATCGAGCGGTTATTAGTTCGGCTAACGAGGATATTGTATATCCTTTGCCTGTTCCGCTTGAAAAAGGATTCGTTATAAACACCTCTATAGATGAAAAAGAGGTGTTAATTAATATTTCGACCAATAAAGAAGAAGGGCTAAAAAACACCTTGGTTATTGGTCAACAAAGAGGATTAGCTGTTTTTGATTATACTCAATATCAAGACAAAAAATCCATGTTATTAAAAATACCAAAAGATGATTTAAAAGAAGGTATTCTAGACATTGTCCTATTCAATGGTTCTAAAAAACCAGTAGCAGAACGGTTGGCATATATTAAAAAAGAAGAAAATATTTCTATTTCAGTTGAAAAAACCAATGGAACATCTACAACCACAAGGGATAAGGTGAATTTAGAAATTGAGCTTAAAAATTCACAAGGAAGATTGATTCCTGGCACCTATTCTGTTTCTGTTACAGACGCTGAACTGATTAAACCAAATAACAATTCTGAAAATATTAAAACCTGGTTACTACTAAATTCAGATTTAAGAGGTAAGATAAAATCCCCCAACTACTTTTTTACTGCTGGAGATACCATTAAAAAAAATCAACTACTCGATTTAACAATGCTAACCCACGGTTGGCGACGTTTTACTTGGCAAGAGTTATTAGAGAAAAGTCCGTTTCAAGAATTTAAACCAGAGGAAGGGATTTATATTTCTGGTAAAACTATTGATTCAAAATCCCCTTTTCAGAATAAAATTAGTGAAACCAAATTAACCTTTAGAAAAGGTGGATTTTATCAAGAAACACAGAAAACCGATAAAAGTGGACACTTTTCCTATGGCCCTTTTGTCTTTAATGATACTATTGATGTTTATTTTAACGCCGGGGAAGCTATATCTTCAGAAAAACCAAATTTTGGTGATACTAATATTATTCTAAATCCTCCTAAGCAAAAACCCAGTATTATCCCCAATAGAGTTATCAATCCATTTAATCAAGAAGTCCTAAATATTGAAACATATAGAAAAAAAACACAAAAAAATATATTCAGAAATTTTAAGTATGATGGCGACAGGGAGTTATTGGATGAAGTAAAGCTTGAAGGAAAAGTAACCTCTGAAGAAGAAATTAAGGAAGCTGCAAGAAATAAAAGAACTCGATTTTTTGCACCATCGCATCGCGTGGTAGTAGATGAATTCGGTATGCATGGAGCAAATGACTTTATGGAATTAATAGCAAATATTCCAGGAGTTCGAATTGGTAGAAAACAAGGTTATTTAAATCAAACCTCACAAGATTTTGAAGTAAATCTTAGAGGATTAAAACCTGCTTTTTATTTAGACAATGTTAAGGTAGATTTACTTACTGCTCGTTCTGTCCCCCAAACAGATATAGATTTTATAGATGTACACAATACGGGTCAAGCATCTGGAGGATATGCCTTAGAAGCACAAGGCATCATAGCAATTTATACTAAAAGAGGTCAAAGAGATAAAGCGGATATTTCTGACAGAAAACCGGGTTCAGTCAACTTTAACGCTTCTGGTTTTTATAACGCTCGGGAGTTTTACGCACCCGATTACTCTTTAATAGATAGAAACAGGAGCAGAGAAGATAGACGTACAACACTTTTCTGGAAGCCAAATATAGTTACCAACGGTTACCGAAACGCTGAAGTTTCATTTTACACAAGTGATGAGAAGGGTAGGGTTCAAATAGAAATTCAAGGAATTACCGAGACTGGAATTCCCTTCTATAAAACTGATTTTCTAGAAGTTGAATAAATAGTTAATTTTTAAAATCTAAAAACAAATACGACGTTTTTTTATTTGTATCCTCAGCTTTTTATATTCTGGCCTAAAGTTTGTTATTTTTAAAGAAAATTATAATTGAATGAAAAAGTCTTTTGCCCTACTCCTATTGTTTATTGGTTATTTTGGTATCGCTCAGGAAAACACTGAAGTGTATATAATGAATATTAACGCTTCATACTCTGGATTAGAAGTTTATAACCTTCAGAATATTTCAGAAAATACGGGTTATGACAATCAACCGTTTTTTATAGACAATAATAACGTTGTGTTCGCTGGAAATAATGAAGGTCAGACCGATATTTCAGTCTATAACATTCCTTCAGAAGAAAAAAGTTTTTTCCACTCCCCTACAAAAGGTGGTGAATACTCACCCGTACAAATACCAAATTCTAAAAAAATAACGGCAGTTCGCTTAGATCCTGATGGAAAACAGCGCTTATATACTTATGATGGAAATTCGTCGAACGAAGAAACTATTCCTAATCTACAAATAGCATATTATGCTTTTAATAATGAGCAAACACTTCTCGCTTCGGTATTAGCTCAAAACGAATTAAATCTGATTCTTGCAAATTTACAAACTCAAAAAGTAGACACCTTAAAATATAATGCAGGCCGTTCCCTACATAAAGTCCCTAACACAAAAAGAACGATGAGTTATACTTTTTTAAATGAAGACGATAATTATGACATCTATCAATTAAATACAGAAACTTTAGAGAGCTATTTTGTTGCAGAATTACCTATCGGGATTCAGGACCATATTTGGCTTAGTGAATCTAAACTATTGATTGGTAGCGGAAATAAATTGTTTCTGTACGATCTTTTCGGAAATGGAGAATGGCAAGAAGTAGCAAACCTTTCAGAATATAATATCACCAATATTACACGATTGGCGGTAAGTCCGGATGGTAAAAAATTGGCATTGGTTGCCGTTCCAAAATAGTTTTTTAAATAGGTTTCCCTTCTTGTTGCACGCTTAAGTTTTCTGTATTTTTAAAGAAATTTTCCTTTTATGAAAAATACACTTCTCTTTTTTAGCCTACTTATAGCCTATTGTTCTTTTTCACAAACCGATTCCCGCATATACGATATTATAAATTCCGTTTCTGCTGAGCGAATTGAAGCAGACATTACAACTCTTGCTAATTTTGGAACCCGCCATACATTGAGCGACACTGTTTCAGATACCCGTGGAATTGGGGCTGCGAGGCGATGGATAAAATCTAGTTTTGATAAAATATCACAAGATTGTAATAATTGTCTTGATGTTTTCTATCAAAAAAACTTTGTAGAAAAAGGAGATAACGAACGTATAACAAAGGATGTTTGGATAAATAATGTTGCTGCCATACAAAAGGGCACAAAATACCCCAATCGATACATTATTATGAGTGGTGATATCGATAGTCGCATTAGTGACTCTAATAATTTTACAGACGACTCTCCTGGTGCGAATGATAACGCTAGTGGAATGGCTGGAGCTATGGAAGCTGCACGAGTACGGCGGAAAAGGATTTGCTGAATACGCCAAGAAACAAGGTTGGGAAATTATAGGAGTTTTTAATAATGATATGATTGGGAACATTGAAGGTGTTAACGGGGTAATAAGTAATCGGGATTTCAGAATATTCTCTGAACCCGTTCCTCCCAATGAAACAGAAAAAGAAAGACGTGCCCGACGTTTTTACGGAGGCGAAGTAGATGGTATATCCCGCCAATTGGCGCGTTATGTTTATAAAACTACAAAAACTTATATGCCAGAAATGAACCCGATGATGATTTATAGATTAGATCGTTTTGGGAGAGGTGGACATCATCGACCATTTAACGACGTAGGCTTTGCTGGAATACGTATCATGGAAGCCCACGAAAATTACACACAGCAACACCAAGATATTAGAACTGAAAAAGGAATTGAATACGGTGATAAATTAAAGTTTGTTAATTTTGACTATGCAGCAAAATTGACCGCTGTAAACGCTATAAATATGGCTAGTTTAGCGTGGGCACCGCCAGCTCCACAAAATGTAGGCATTGGTGGTATTGTAGAACCATCAGCTAAATTAAAATGGGATAAGGTAAATGGTGCCGTTGGTTATAAAATTTATTGGCGTGACACAACCTCACCAACCTGGGACCATAGCCGCTTTGTTGGTGATATTTCAGAATTTACGTTGGATGGCATTGTAATAGATAATTACTTTTTTGGCGTAGCTGCTGTTGATAAAGATGGTTTTGAAAGTGTTGTTGTTTTTCCTAGTTCAGTTTTTAGATAATAAATTATATATGATAAAAAATATTCACCCTTTCGTTTTCCTTTTTATAGGAATCACCTCTTTTGCACAAGAATTCACTCACCAAGATACCCTACGAGGTAGCGTCACCCCAGAAAGAGCCTGGTGGGATTTGCAGCATTACGAGCTAAACGTGGAAGTATTTCCTTCAGAAAAAAGTATAAAAGGCACCAACACGGTTACGTATACGGTTTTGGAAAACAACGACATGATGCAAATTGACTTACAACCCCCGATGAGTTTGGACAAAGCCGTACAAAGCAGAAAAGAGTTAAAAATCACTTCGAATGGAAATGCGCATTACATTCATCTTCAAAAAAACCAGAAAAAAGGAAAAGACTATAAAGTAACTCTTTACTTTTCTGGAAAACCTGTAGAAGCTAAAAATGCACCTTGGGATGGTGGTTTTTCTTGGACAGAAGATGAAAACGGCAATCCGTTTATCGCTACTTCAAACCAAGGTATTGGAGCCAGTATTTGGTGGCCTAACAAAGACCACCCGTATGATGAACCCGACACTGGGGTCGATATAGCAATTACTGCTCCTTCAAATTTAGTAGCCGTTGGCAACGGACGCTTGAAAAAAACAAAAGAGAATGATAGTACCAAAACTTGGCATTGGAAAGTGGTAAACCCTATAAATAATTACGGGGTAAACATCAACATTGGTGATTACGTAAATTTTTCAGAAGAATATGAAGGTGAAAAAGGCATGCTCGATATGGATTATTGGGTGCTGAGTTACAATCTTGAAAAAGCCAAAGAGCAATTTAAACAAGCACCTAAAATGATGAAAGCTTTTGAACATTGGTTTGGTCCTTATCCTTTTTATGAAGATAGCTTTAAACTCGTTGAAACCCCCTATTTGGGAATGGAACACCAGAGCAGCGTTACCTACGGAAACAACTATAAAAATGGTTATTTAGGTCGTGATTTAAGTGGTTCTGGCTGGGGGCTTAAGTTCGATTTTATCATTATTCACGAAGCAGGCCATGAGTGGTTTGCCAATAATATTACAAATAAAGATGTAGCCGATATGTGGATTCACGAAGGGTTTACCAATTATTCGGAAAGTCTATATGTAGATTATTACTTCGGAAAAGAAGCCGCTTCAGAATATGTGATTGGGCTTCGCAAGAGCATCAAAAACGATCGACCAATTATTGGTACCTACAATGTACAGAAGGAAGGAAGTAGCGATATGTATAACAAAGGTGGGAACATTTTACATACCCTTCGGCAATTGATTGAAAACGATGAAAGGTGGCGGACCATTTTACGTGGTTTAAATAAAGATTTTTATCACCAGACTGTTACTTCGAAGCAAGTTGAAACTTATATTAGCGAAAAAACAGGTATAGATCTATCTGAGTTTTGGGAACAATACTTACGCACTACAAAAATTCCAAAAGTAGAATATAAAATTAATGGCAGTGAGCTTTCTTTTCGGTACACCAATATTGTAAAAGGATTTGATATGCCCGTTATTGCAATTATCAACGGAAAAGAAAAGTGGATTTATCCCACAAATAGATGGCACAAAAAACAATTTACTGAGCCAATTAAATCTGCAGCTATTAAAAAAGACTTTTATGTAGAAAGCGAAAAAATGAATTAATGTCTAAAAAACCTGAACTGTATTTCCCTAGGGATGTAGAATGGCGTGAATGGTTGAAAGAAAACCACCAAAATCATTCGCAAGGAGTTTATTTAATTTTTCACAAAGTTGATGCGGACATCCCTTCTATGCGATGGGAAGAAGCGGTAAAAGTTGCGCTGTGTTACGGATGGATTGATAGCACGGTGAAAAGCTTGGGGAATGGAAAAAGACGACAATATTTTTGTCCGCGTAATCCAAAAAGTACGTGGAGTGCCCTTAATAAAAAGTATATTTCAGAATTAGAAAACGAAGGTTTGATTCATCAAAGCGGATGGGATTCTATTAAAATTGCTAAAGAAAATGGCAAATGGACTGAAATGGACGACGTTGAAAACTTACTTGTTCCAGAAGATTTACAAAGGTCATTTAATAAAAACCCAAATGCCTTTGAAAATTATCAAAACTTTGCTCCCAGCTATCGCAAAAGCTATTTAAGTTGGTTACATAGTGCTAAACGGGATACTACTAGAGAAAAACGCATAAAAGAGATTATTACCCTTTGTAAAAATAACTTGAAATCACGATAATAAGCTATTATTCGTTTGCTAACATTTCAGTAAAACTTTCAAATTCAGTTTTAAACTCCTTATATCTTTCACCCGAAGCAGGACCCGTAAACCCAGTATGTATTTTACGAACAGCTCCCTTTTTATCGATAAAAATAGTTGTTGGGTAAGAAATCACATGATTTAACATTGGTAATTTATCATTCGCCTGTTGTTTGCTACTGCTTCCATATTGAGCCAACAGAATTGGATATTCTACGCCCACAGCTTTTTTAAACTTAGTGATTGCCTGTATCGCTTTTTCTTTAGTAGGTGCATATTCAAAAGCCAATGAAACAACTTTTACATTATCAGGTTTGTTTTTATAGTAATCTGAAAGGTATTTGGTCTCATCTAAACAATTAGGACACCAAGTTCCCATTAATTGAACCACCACCACTTTATCTCGAAATTGTTTATCTTTTAAAGAAATAGTATCCCCTTTTATAGTTGGAAAAGCAAATTTCAATGAATCGTACCCCTTTTTTAAAAAGGTTAAAGAATCGGCTTCAGGCAATTTATAGTTGTTATTCCTTTTGGCAGTAAAAGGCTCTTTCCAGTGGTTTCCGCTATAAAACATTCCTTTTAGTACGCTATCGCTTTTGACAACTTTAGCTTCAAATAAAAATGCATGCGCTCCATCAAATGTAGAAAGTTTAATAGAATCGTTTTCCACAACCCCATCTAAATACCTATAATCACCAGTTGTAGTTAAAAAAGTGCCGGTAAGCCGATTTCCTCTTTGATCAAAAACCCCTTTGGCTACATACCGATCTTTGGGCGAGTTGGGACTAAAAACGGTTTCCCAATTTCCCGTCACTATTGTATTTGGAGCTGCATTCACATCAAACCTAGCTTTTCTTCCACTACTCATCACAATGGGAACGGTTCTATCTAAGCTGGGTTTTATAAAACTTCCTTTAATGCTGTCTTTTGTATAAGTTCCCTTTATCATCCCTTCAAAAACAGGATGCGAGATAATAATAGAATCTCCCTTAAAAACTACATCATCAACATTTATTCGTTCTTCAGCATTAATTATTACAAAACTGCTGTCCTTTTCAAACTCCAATAGAAAAGGGATTTTTTTTTCATTGTCTAATTGTAATACAGCACGCCATGGACCAGTTTTCAAAGGCTGTTTATCCTCTGAACAGGAAACTAAAAACAATACGATTATTATATACCCTAGATATTTCATCAGAAAAAATTTAAAATCTTTATACCGAAAGTATCAAAATTACTTACAAAAAACGAGGTAAATGCTATCTTTGCAATTCGTTTAGAATTATTTGTAATGAAGATATCGTACAATTGGCTTAAACAATTTATTAATCTGGACTGGAGTCCTGAAAAAACAGGTGAACTCCTTACCAATTTAGGGCTCGAAGTAGAAGGGATTGAAAAATTCACTTCTGTTCCCGGAGGTTTGGAAGGAATTGTGGTAGGGCACGTTACTGAATGTATTGAGCACCCTAATGCAGACCGATTGAAGTTAACAAAAGTTGACTTAGGAAATGGCGAACCCGTACAAATTGTATGTGGCGCTCCTAACGTAGCTACAGGACAAAAAGTTCCTGTTGCAACGGTAGGTACTACGCTTTATGATGCTAAAGGAGAACCTTGGCAAATAAAAAAAGGAAAAATACGGGGCGAAGTAAGTATGGGGATGATCTGTGCTGAAGATGAATTAGGTTTAGGTCAAAGTCATGATGGTATTATGGTTTTGGACAACGAACTCGCACCCGGAAAACCTGCCAGCGAATTATTTAATATAGAAAACGATATAGTTTTTGAAATAGGCCTAACTCCTAACCGTGCCGATGCTATGAGCCATTGGGGCGTAGCAAGAGATTTACGCGCAGGGTTATTGCAAGAAAATATTTCATTAGAACTGATAACTCCATCCACAAGTAGCTTTCATGTTGATAACCGCACCTTAAAAATTGATGTGGATGTAGAAGATATGGACAAAGCCCCGCGATATTGCGGAGTTACTATAAGTGGTTTAACAGTTGAGCAATCCCCTACTTGGCTACAAAACCGATTACAGGCCATCGGGATTACCCCTATTAATAATATTGTAGATATTACTAATTATGTGTGCCATGACCTTGGTCAACCTCTGCATGCATTCGATGCAGCAAAAATAAAAGGTAGCGAAGTAACGGTAAAAACATTAGCTGCAGGAACTACTTTTACAACCTTAGATGAAGTAGAACGTGAGTTACATGAGGATGATTTAATGATTTGTGACGCTGAAGGCCCTATGTGTATTGCTGGAGTTTTTGGCGGCATTAATAGCGGTGTTAGTGAAACAACTACGAGCATCTTTCTAGAAAGTGCTTATTTTGATCCAATAAGTGTTAGGAAAACCGCTAAAAGACACGGTTTAAACACAGACGCTTCTTTCCGTTTTGAAAGAGGAATTGATCCAAACACCTGTAAATATGCTATGCTACGGGCTGTACTTTTAATCCAAGAAATTGCAGGTGGTGAAATTACTAGTGAGATTGTAGATATTTATCCTAAAAAAATTGAAGATCACCAAGTATACCTCAATTTTGATAATGCCGCTAAGTTAATTGGTGAAGAAATTTCTCCAGAAACTATCAAGGACATTCTCAACTCGCTCGATATGAAAATAAACAGCGTAACCGAAAGTGGAATTGGTATGCTCATCCCAGCCTACCGAAACGATGTTACCCGTGAAGTAGATGTAATAGAAGAAATTTTGCGTGTCTATGGCTACAACAACATTAATTTTACCGAAAAGCTGAACGCTTCAATCGCAATTACACAACCCGTTGAAGATTATAAAGTACAAAATAAAGTTGGCGACCAACTTACTGCTTTAGGCTTTCATGAAATGATGGCCAATTCGCTTACCAATCCTGATTTTATAGAGTATTCTGAAGCTTTAAAACCAGAGCACAACGTTACCATGTTAAACCCATTGAGTAACGATCTTTCGGTGTTGCGGCAATCCATGTTATTTGGCAACCTAGAAGCACTAGCCTATAATAGTAATCGGCGGATGCCAAATGTAAAACTATTTGAGTTCGGGAAAACATATCATAACTTTTCTGAAGATAGAATAGAAAATAAACATTTATCTATATTAATCTCTGGGGAGAAAACCGAAGATAATTGGGCAAGCCCTTCAAAGCAGACTACTTTTTTCTACGGAAAAGGGATTATTCTTTCAATTTTGGAACGAATAGGCATCAACAATATAACCGAAAAAGATACTAAAAACGATATCTTTACTGAAGCAATTTCTATTTCAGCAAACAAAAAAACACTTGTTGAATTCGGAATTTTAAAGAAGCATCTTACCAAAAAGTTTGATGTGGAAGCTGAAGTATTTTACGCAGATTTTAATTGGGATGAAGTATTAAATGCTATTTCTAGAAAAGAATTTCACGTTAAACCCATTCCAAAATATCCACAGGTAAAACGAGATTTTGCGTTATTGTTAGACGAAAACATCACCTTTAAAGCATTAAAAGACGCCGCCAAACAAACGGAAAAGAAGTTATTGGTAGCTATGAACCTTTTTGATGTATACACAGGTAAAAACCTTCCAGAGGGTAAAAAATCGTATGCAGTGAGCTTTACGTTGCAAGACGATAAAAAAACGTTAACCGACAAGCAGATAGATAAGATAATGAAAAAACTACAACAACGTTTTGAAAAAGACTTTGGTGCTACCTTGCGTTAATTTATAGACAACTATTTAAAAAAAACAGCGGCATAACACCGCTGTTTTTTTTTATAATGAAATGCATTATTGATTACTTACCATCATCATCTTTCATCAATCCGTCGTCGTCCAATTCTTGCAATTCTTCTATTTCATCCTTCTTCATTTTTTCATCTTTCATCATCTTATCTTTCTTCATCTGCTTTTTTTTCATCATTTTCTCTTCTTTCATCTCCTTTTTTTTCATCATCTTCTCTTCTTTTGTCATTTTGTCCTGCTTTTTGTCCATCATTTCCTCTTTCTTCATATCCTCTTTTTCGGTTTTGTCTTGAGCAAATGAAGTAGCTGTTCCTGCCAATAATGCGGTACAAAATAGTGCGGTAGTAATAATTCTTGAAGTTTTCATAATTGTACTTGTTAAGTTTGTTATTAACTATTTTTTAATTAAAACTAAAATATATATTCAATTTTTAGGTTAAATATCTGTCTTTTTAACAAAGATACGTCGTTTATTTTATAGCATCATTATATTTTTTTTATAAAAACTAAAAAAGCGGCTTTTAAAAGCCGCTTTTAAGAATATTAACTTAACCTCTAATCAATAAAAAATTACTTTGGCAATACAACTGAATCTATTATGTGAATCACACCATTAGATTGGTTAACGTTTGCAATAGTCACCATTGCCATACCGCCATTTTCATCTTTCAATACTACTTTTTTTCCTTTCATCATAGCAGTTAATGTTCCACCGCTTACGGTTTTGAATGTTGCTTTACCATTACCTTTTTTAATTGCGGCAACAATATCGGCTGCTTTCATATCACCAGCAACTACATGATACGTAAGTACCGTTTGTAGTTTCTTTTTATTTTCTGGTTTCAATAAAGTAACAACTGTTCCTTCTGGTAATTTATCGAATGCTTTATTTGTTGGTGCGAAAACCGTAAAAGGTCCGTCGCCTTGTAAGGTTTCAACTAAGTCTGCAGCTTTAACAGCAGCAACCAATGTTGTATGATCTTTAGAGTTTACAGCATTTTCTACTATATTTTTGCTAGGGTACATTTCGGCACCGCCAACCATAACTGTTTTTTCTTTCATTTTTTTGTCTTTCATCATTTTATCTTGTGCAAATGATGTGCTAGTACCGGCTATTAAAGCCATTGTTAATACTGCAACTACTGTTTTAAACTTTTTCATAATTGTTATTTTAGTGTTTGTTTATGTGTCTATATAAACGTAGCCCTTTCCATCGCGGTTTTAATTCTATATTGTTTTGGGTTTTATTTAACACTACAGAAACTGTCTAAAGAGCAGAATTCTCTTGTTAAAATGTTGCTTTCCATTTCTTTATCCTTTAATTTTATATAAAAAGAAATTAGTATGCTTACAAAAACCAATATTGAATTGAAATTGGAGCAGGTTCGGGATAAGCGAATTTCTGAAGAAAACATTTTAAAAGAAGTAGCAACTATTTTTTCTGAAAATGAAACAAAGCGTCTTGCTATAAAAGAAACATTAGCAAAAGGTGTTTCAGAAAAAGATAATTCATTTAATTTCGATAAGCTGGAAAGCAACCGAATATATCACATTACGGATATTCAGAAAATATGTGTGGATTACCGGCTTCGATTTTTAGACTCTCGTTTTTTTAAAGAAACCATTCCTGAAGAAGCTATTAGTAAAATCCGTCAGCTTGAAAACGAACATAACACGGCTCTTAAAAATTTTAAAATCATTGCTCCTGCAAAACTTTTAAATCTTGAAAATGCCGACGACCCCTTGCTTTTCGCCCCAATGGGAAACGATTATTTTTATTTAATACACAAATGGGGGAATGACCTTCATCCATTACGAAAAGCATTAATGTGGCCTTACAAAACACTGGAAAACCTTGTCGTGACGGTGTTTTTTGTAAGTTTAGCACTCACAGCTATTACACCTATTCATTTATTTTCAGCAGGACCCACTACTCAAGAATACTTATTGTTATTTTTGTTTATGTTTAAATCGGTAGGCGGAATGGTCCTATTCTACGGTTTTGCTAAAGGAAAAAATTTTAACACCGCAATCTGGAACAGTAAATATTATAACGCATAGAACTTATGAGCGAAAACCCTGAAGAAACCATACGAATTTATACAGGTCCAACGATGTTAGCACAAGCGCTAAGATCAAGGCTGAACGATATTAACATTGAGCCTATAACCAAAGACGATCACCAAAGTGGTATAGTTAGTGGTTTTGCCACTGGTGTCCCTGGACAGGTAAGGTTATTTATCCGCAAGGATGAATTGCCTAGAGCACAATCGGTAATTGATTTGTTTTTGAAAGATGTGGAGGAAGAAGAATAAAAAAACAAGCTATTTTTATAAAATTAAAAATCCCGCCAATTGGCGGGATTTTCTTTATTAAGCTTCTACAGCATACATTTTATCACGCTGTTCTTTTAGTTTTTTATCGTTCATATACTCATCGAAAGTAGCGTAGCGATCAATCACACCATTTGGTGTCAATTCGATCACACGGTTACCAACGGTTTGTGCAAACTCGTGATCATGTGTGGTTAACATAACCGTTCCTTTAAAGTTCTTTAAAGAATTGTTGAACGCTGTAATAGATTCTAAGTCCAAGTGATTCGTTGGCTCGTCTAGCATTAACACGTTGGCACGCATCATCATCATTCTACTTAGCATACATCGTACTTTTTCACCTCCAGAAAGAACGTTTGATTTTTTCAACGCTTCTTCCCCACTAAACAACATTTTTCCTAAAAAGCCACGAATGTAAACTTCTTCGCGCTCTTCTTCAGTTTTGGCGTATTGACGCAACCAATCTACCAAAGACATATCGTTTTCGAAGAATTTTTCATTATCTAGAGGTAAATAACTTTGTAGCGTAGTAACACCCCATTTATAGTCTCCTGAATCTGCTTTACTATTTCCGTTTATAATTTCATAAAAAGCAGTTGTAGCACGTGAGTCTCTAGAATACAATACTACTTTATCCCCTTTTGTTAAATTGACATGTACATCTTTAAACAAAACCTCTCCCTCTATAGAAGCAGATAGTTTATTAACTTCAAGGATTTGGTCACCGGCTTCACGCTCACGATCAAAAATAATGGCGGGATAGCGACGGCTAGAAGGTTTAATAGCATCTACATTCAGCTTTTCGATCATTTTCTTTCTCGAAGTTGCTTGTTTCGATTTAGCCACGTTGGCACTAAAGCGACGAATAAAATCTTCTAATTCTTTTTTCTTTTCTTCGGCTTTTTTGTTCTGTTGAGCTCTTTGACGCATAGCCAATTGACTACTTTCATACCAAAAAGTATAGTTACCGCTGTAGTGGGTTATTTTTCCGAAGTCAATATCACTAATATGCGTACAAACTGCATCTAAAAAGTGACGGTCGTGAGATACCACTATCACACAGTTATCATAGTTAGCTAAGAAATTTTCAAGCCACGTAATGGTTTCATAATCTAGGTCGTTGGTAGGCTCATCCATAATCAATACGTCAGGACTGCCAAATAATGCTTGTGCTAACAACACCCTCACCTTTTGCTTACCATCTATATCACTCATCATCGTATAATGCAAACTCTCATCAATTCCTAAATTTGAAAGCATTGCCGCCGCATCGCTATCGGCATTCCATCCATTCATTTCTTCAAAAACTACTTGAAGCTCTCCAATTTTATCAGCGTTTTCATCTGTATAATCTGCATAAAGCGCATCTATTTGAGTCTTTATTTCAAACAAAGGTTTATTACCTTGAAGAACAGTTTCCAAAACGGTATGCTCATCATAAGCATTGTGATTCTGCTCTAAAACAGACATGCGTTTTCCAGATTCTAAATGAACATGACCCGATGTTGGCTCTTGTTTTCCAGATATTATTTTTAAAAATGTAGATTTACCAGCACCATTAGCGCCGATTATTCCATAGCAATTTCCTTGAACAAACTGTGTGCTTACCTCATCGAATAACACACGTTTCCCAAACTGAACTGACAAATTTGAAACTGAAAGCATTTTCTCCTCTTTTAAATTTTGCGCAAAAGTAACGAATAACCTGTGACTGAAGAAACATTAACGTTTTTATATTCCTTTTAACGTGTGGTTAACAGTTTGCACATACAGGGTCTTTTACATTTGTTTAAAACCAAATAGCAGCCCTCGTGAAAAAAACGCTACTTATCTTTTTATTAATTGCTTTGATCGTTTCTTGTAATGACAAAGAAGAATCGAGTAATGGCGATACTTGGCTTAGTGGAGAAATTGTAAACCCAAAAAGTGACTACATTTATATTACACAATATAATAAAGTACTAGATACGGTTAAACTAGATAATAATAATTTTTTTACTTATAAATTTAAAAACCCTAAAGAAGGTATTTATTCATTTAATCATAATGAATATCAAGCAGTTTATATTGAACCAGGTGATAGTATATTACTGAGAGTTAATACTATTGAGTTTGACGAGTCACTTTCCTTTTCTGGACAGGGTGGCGACAAGAATAATCTCTTAATGGATTTTTTCCTCTTAAATGAAAAAGAAGCTCCATTACTTGCCCGTTACAATCAATTGCCTCCTGCAGAATTTGAAACTAAACTAGACTCATTAAGAAACGAGTGGGAATCTATTTATACTAGTTTTTTATCAAAAAATGAGCCTACTAAAATCCTTAAAGAGGTAGCAGAATCTAATATTGATTATATCTATAATATGCGTAAAGAGCTTTATACATCTACTCACGCAAATAAAAGCTCCATTGATAAAAACGATTTCCCTGCAGATTTTTACGACTATCGTGAAAATGTAGATTTTGGGAATGAACTACTGCGCACAACCTATCCATACTATCGCTTTTTAAATTTTTATCTAGACAACTTAGCCCATAATCAAAAGCAAGACGAAGCGAATTTTGATAGACTTTCTTTTTTGCATAATTATGCTAAACTGAAGGTCATTGATAGTGTAATCACAAACGATTCCCTTAAAAATGATCTCTTAAAATATAATGTGAGACGATATTTACTGAATGCTAAAAATTCAGAAAATGAGGAAAAAATAATTACTCTTTTTAATAAAGTAAGTACCAATACACAACATAAAAAGATAATGAACAGATTGGCAGAAGCCACTATACAATTAACTCCTAATCACATAGTACCAAATTTAGAATTGGTTACTACAAAGAATACTGTGACAGACTTACAAGGTATAATTAACAAACCTACAGTACTCTACTTTTGGTCCATGAAATCTGTTCCGCATTATAAAAGCATCCATTTTAAAGTTTCCGAATTGAAATCAAAATATCCAGAATATGATTATATAGGAATCAATACGGATACTCATTATAAAAAATGGCTAAACATCGTAAAGAGGCTTAATTACAATCTTTCAAATGAATATCAGTTTGAAAACATTCAAGAAGCTGAAAAAAAATTGGTGCTTACATCAGTTAATAAAGCGTTGATACTTGATAAAGACGGAATGATTCTAGAAGGCAATACCAATTTACTCAGTACGGAAATTGAAGAGTTGCTGTTAGGGTATATTAATAAATAAAGCCCTCCACATTTCTGTAGAAGGCTTTTATATTTTCAAAATTAAATCTCTTTTTCTTAATTCCCTTTCTTATAATCTGCTAAAAACTTTTCAAGACCGATATCCGTAAGTGGGTGTTTTAACAACCCTTCAATTGAAGAAAGTGGTCCCGTCATAACATCAGCTCCAATTTTTGCACATTCTAAAACGTGCATGGTGTGACGAATAGAAGCAGCTAATATCTCCGTCTCAAAACCGTAATTATCATAAATAAGGCGTATTTCAGCAATAAGATTTAATCCATCTGTCGAAATATCATCCAATCTACCAATAAATGGGGATACATACGTAGCTCCTGCTTTTGCGGCCAACAAAGCTTGTCCTGCAGAGAACACTAACGTACAGTTAGTTCTAATCCCTTTGTC
Source organism: uncultured Marixanthomonas sp. (assembly GCF_963974425.1). Classification (NCBI taxonomy): domain Bacteria; kingdom Pseudomonadati; phylum Bacteroidota; class Flavobacteriia; order Flavobacteriales; family Flavobacteriaceae; genus Marixanthomonas; species uncultured Marixanthomonas sp. Next base: position 27,491 of record NZ_CAXBCK010000011.1, on the reverse strand, counting down.
GGTAAAGTACTTTATCGCTTTTATTCCTTCTTTAATCATGGGTATTTTTACCACGATCTGCTCGTGTAAATCTGCCAATTGTTCGCCTTCTTTTACAATACCGTCAAAATCGGTTGCGATTACTTCAGCAGAAACATCGCCATCTACAATATTACAGATATCTACGTAATGTTTTAAAATATTATTACGCCCAGTAATGCCTTCTTTGGCCATTAACGATGGGTTGGTAGTTACGCCATCTAAAACACCTAAGTCTTGTGCTTCGCGAATTTGATCTAAGTTTGCGGTATCGATAAAGAATTTCATAGTAACGGGTTTTCAGTTTTTGATTGTTACAAAAGTAACGAAGATTACCGCTGTTTTAAACTGAAAACAGAAAAAGATTGTTTATTTCAGCTTATAATGATTCAATAACATACGCTCGTATGTTTTATCTGGAAGTATTTTTTTAAGAACCACAGAAAATTTCTGAAGGAAAGAGCCAACCTTATAATGTACTTTAGGATTTTTCGTCTCGATAATTTGATGAACCACCTTAGCCATTTTATCAGGATCCTCTCCAGAGTCTACGTGCTCATCCATTATTTTTAAAGTATTCCCGTATTCTTTTTTGTAGGGAGAGTCTTCTAGTTGTGGAGCGTGGTATCTACTAGCAGCAATATTGGTGGCAAAATCGCCAGGTGCAATGTTGGTCATTTTAACGCCAAATTGCCGTACTTCCATTCGCAAGGCTTCAATGGTAATTTCTAAAGCGGCTTTTGTTGCTGAATAGATTCCACGGTACGGAAGTCCCATATAACCTGCAATAGAGGTTATGTTAATTATAGTGCCACTCCCCTGCTCTCGCATAGTTGGTAAAACAGCTTTTATAACATTTATAGGTCCGTATAAGTTGGTAGCGAAGGCTTTTTCAATTTCAGCATTAGGTGTTTCTTCAATGGGTCCAGTAATTCCCACACCGGCATTGTTAATTAATACATCAACTCTTTCTTCTTGTTTTAATAACTCGTTTACAGATTCTTGAACGCTCTCTAAGCTAGTGACTTCCATTTTCAATAGAGGGAATGGACTGGTATCTTTATATTTATCAGGATTACGGCTCGTACCGTATACTACATAGTTTTTTGAAAGTAAGTAAGCACCTATTGCTTTTCCTATTCCGGAAGATCCGCCCGTTATTAAAACAACCTTTGACATATTAATGGTTTACAGCTCGCAAAGATGCAGTTACGTCTTTACTTTTGCAAGGATAGCGTAGTTTTATTTCTGAAATACGATTTATTCCAGCCAAATTTTGAAATCCTTTACACGTTCTCGCGCTACGATTATATCTTGATCGGAATAACTATTTAGTTTTAACTGAAGCCGAGAGTTTGTGTACGATATAATATCCTTAATAGTATTAATATTGATGAAAAAAGTTCGATTTACCCTAAAAAAGGTTTCAGGTGCTAGCTCGTTTTCCAGTTGTTCTAAAGTTGTATCTAATAAGTAATCACGACCTTCGGTAGTGTATGCGTAGGTTCCTTTGTTTTCAGAATAAAAACACTCAATATCATCTACCGAAATCATTTTAAGGTGCTGCCCTATTTTTGTTGTAAAACGCTTTTTGTACTCACGTTCCACTGGATTGGTCAACATTTTTTTAATATCTTCAAAATTTAACTGAACGTTCTGTTGCTGTGGTTTAAAAGTTTTATACTTTTCAACTGCTTTTTCTAAATCTTCTTGATCAATAGGTTTTAAAAGGTAATCTATACTGTTCAGTTTAAAAGCTTGCAGTGCATATTCGTCATAGGCAGTGGTGAAAATAATAGAACTGGTTATGGAAACTGCGTCGAAAATTTCAAAAGAGAGACCATCGCTAAGCTGAATATCCAAAAAAATCAATTCGGGTTGTGGATTATTTGAAAACCACTGGATAGATTCCTCAACACTATGAAGCGTATGGTTTACAGTTACATCTAGCTTTTCGAGCATTCGTTTTAACCGTCTTGCTGAAGGTTTTTCGTCTTCTATAATTAATACTTCCATGTTCTCTTACTTATTTTTTACGCTACTAAAATAGTAATTATAGGTTGTAAGGTTGAAATAAAAACTACTGAAACAACAAAAACCGAAGCTGAATTGTCTTCGGTTTTTGCTTTTTGGTTGGTTGATATTGCTTTTAGTTACATTTTATGGGTTCCGCCGCCAGATTTGCTTTCATTTTTCGAAACATTCCCAGGATTACCATAATAGTGAACATCACCGCCACTAGATGTTTCAGAAACAAGTTTATCTTGAACGTTTACAGTAATATCGGCACCGCTAGATACATCGGCCTTGCAATTAATTACTAAAAGATCTTTCGCATTTAAATCACTCCCACTGGAAGCAGATGCGTCTAGATTTGTCGCTTTACCAGAAACATTTATATCGGCACCACTGCTGGTTTCAGCAATTACATGTTTTGAAAAAACTTCTACTTCAAGATCGCCGCCGCTACTACAATCTAATGTTAAACGTTCGCTTTCCACGACTGAGTTTCCTATCACATCGGCACCACTGCTGGCTTCAATGGTATTTAATTCAGTATACGTTACGTATACTTTTTTCGCTTTAGAACGACCAATGTTTTCTTTAGTTCCTATTTTTAATTTGCCGTCTATTATTTCAGTTTCAATAATAGCAAGTAGGTTTTCATCGGCTTCTACAACAATTTTTTCTTCGTCGCCTTTGGTTAAGAAAACATCTAAGCCTGCGCTTCCGCGTACAGCGGTAAATGATTCTGAGACAGGTCGTTCTTCGGTTACAACATTACCGTCACCATTGGTTTGCCCAAGGTTAATATCAAATTGACAAGCAGTACTAAAGCCTGCTATCAAGACTAGTAAAATTACATGGATTGGTTTCATGACTGTATTGATTTATTGGTTATTGATTGAATCTGTTACTATGGTTTTATTCTGTTGAGAAACTGAATCGGTTTTCTTTTCATCAAATTTATTTTCAACGCCTTCTTTCCAATTTGAGGAAGAGGTATCGTCATCAAAATCATCTTCTAATTCTTCTTCTAACTCTTCTTCCATTTCTGAAGTTTCACCTATAGTCTCTATTTCTTCTTCATCAACAGCATCTTCACAATCTATACATTGTGTCGCATCACGTAGTATCAATAGTGTTTTCTCTTCATCACCATTTTCTAAAATATCTTCGTAACGAGAATCGTTTCTATGGTATGAATAGGTGTTTTTATTTGCAATTAAAATACTTCCTTCTGGTAAATACAGCGTTATCTCTACTTCTTGATCATGGAACTTATTGTCTGTTCCTGTAGTTAAGAAGCCATCTAAAAGCAAAACTCCATTCTCCATAGAATAATTGTACTCAATGGCTTCTGCGTGTTTTTTAGCGTCTAAAAAGCTTTTTCCTTCAGCTTTACGCTCTATCAATAGTTTTCCAACAGAATCCTTAGTAGATCGAACGATTAACCGAATATCATTGCTGTAGATAATCCTTTCGTCATTTTCATTGTATTTCAGCTCTAACCCGCCGTGACGATGTGCTTCATATTCATATTGACTATCGGCACGCATTTTTAACTGCAACGTATCTCCTTTTTTAACGGGAAGGACTGTTTCAGCTATATCTTCTCCATCATACGCTCTCTGCGTAGCTTGCTTTATCCCTAAAATCCCCAATATGATTAATGATATAAACCATACGATTAATAAGGTGATCTTCGCTTTTGTCCCTATCGACTTTAAGTTGTTGATTAACATTTTAAGTCCTAAAATGAATAGTACAAAAAATGGAATCCCAACTGCGAAAAGCGTTAATAGAGAAATAATCCAGATGGGGGTACCTGTGGTGTCAAACATAGTTATGTACTCCATCACTTCACCCGTACCCCAGAATCCTACTGTTCCTAACGTAAACAAACTAACGATAAGGCCGATCAAAGCACTTATTGATATAAGAATAAATAACAACCCTAAAAACTTCACAAAAATGGTGAATAGCGTCACGATTATTTTACCCAACGTATCAAAGAAACCCGAAGTTCCTTTTTTTACTTTTTGTCCATATTTATCGTAATCGGCATTTTTTACTTTATCGGCAACGGTGTCATAACCTTCCTTAAATTTCCGTTCTATGTTTGAAATATTAACGGGTTCACCTGTCATTCTCAATTTATCTGAAGTGGTTACCGCTGCTGGAACCAATATCCAGAAGATGATGTACACGACAATAAATACTCCTTGTGAAAGAATCGTCAAGATGATCCAAAGTAGACGAATCCAGATTGCATCGATGCCCAAATAATGCCCTAACCCAGAAGAAACCCCTGAGATAAATTTGTTGTCAATATCTCTAAACAACTGTTGTCTTGTAGAGCTTCTACGGCGACTACTTTTTTGTGTAGGTGGTACATCCTCAAACATTTCTTCATCAACCTGATAATCTTCCGGTTGTCCCATTACGGCTATTACCTCGTCCAATTCTTTTAAAGAAATTACCTGGGCTTTCGTTTCGATTTTTTCTGAAAAAAGTTCAGCAATACGAGCTTCAATATCCCGCATAATTTCGTCACTCCCATTAGGATCGGTAAGCGATCTTTTAATAGCATCGAGGTATCGTGAAAGTTTCCCAAAGGCATCCTCATCTATATGAAAAAAGGTGCCTGCTAAATTTATGTTTACTGTCTTTTTCATTTCGTAGTGTTTTCGCTGGTTACTCTGTTTACTGCCTGTTGCAGTTCGCTCCAGGTAGTATTCAATTCATTTAAAAATAGCTGTCCGGTTTCGGTCAGTTCATAATATTTACGTGGTGGCCCACTGGTAGATTCTTCCCATCGGTAGGAAAGTAATCCTGCATTTTTTAATCGGGTAAGCAGCGGATAGATTGTTCCTTCTACTACCAGCATTTTCGCGTCTTTTAAGGTATCAAGAATATCTGATGTATATGCCTCGCCGTCCTTTAAAACGGAAAGGATACAATACTCCAAAACTCCTTTACGCATTTGCGCTTTTGTGTTTTCAATTTTCATCGGTCCTATTTACAATTAATAGCTTCATTTTCTGTGAACAATACTGCTTGTACGTTTTCAACGGTTTGCTGGCATTGTATCGATGTATTCATAGCTGTCTCGTTACGCTCTTTTTGCACTTCGGCGCCTAAAAAACTTAAAACTGCTGCCAATACGATGTTAACTAGTGTGCTCATTTTTTGATTGATTGATTTCTGAAACAGGTTCAGAAGATGATTTTAAAAAAGGTATGCATAATGGGTATTTATATAGTTTGCCTTTAGCGGCATACATAGTTGCGGTAATTACGGCGTACAGTTCTAATATGAATAAGCCGAAAAGTAACAGTCCTGCTATACCGAATAAAAGAATGTATCCTGAAAGATTTCTAATTTCAGCGAAGCCAGGATTTCCTATGGTGTGCTCCATTGTTTCTATAAGTGAAATGAAATCTGCTGCAAAAATCACAAAGAATGGTAAGCATAATACTCCTATTCCTATTGAATATAACAAAATGCTTAACTGAAAGTTTATCGCTCGTTTTCCATGACTATCCACAAATGGTTTTTCTTTATGGATGGTCCATAATATTAACGGAGCAATAAAATTTGCAAACGGAAATAAATACTTTAAAAAGGTACTCAAATGAATGCCCGCTGCGATATTTTTTTGATTTTCAGCTTCTTTTTCAGATAGATTTGTAAAGGTTGTTGCCATTGCTTATTAATTTCTTATACAAATATATGTACAAAAAAAGGTATTATGTTATGTATAGTACTAAAATTTAACATAATTTTAAGAATTAGCATGGTTCCTTTTTTTGGTGTATATTCGCCTTAAAACCACTGAATATGCCACTTACACCTTCAAAAATCAATACTTTTTTATTTTTTAAATTACCTTCTGCTTGGTTTACAGGTGTTCGGGTTAAGAGTATAAATGAAACAACTTGCGTAACTTCGGTACGTCATAAATGGATCAATCAAAACCCCTTTAAGTCCATGTTTTGGGCCGTGCAAGGAATGGCTGCCGAGTTGAGCACCGGCGCCATGGTCATGGCGACCATTAAAGAAAGTGATGAAAGAATTTCAATGCTGGTGGCCAATAATAAAGCTTCGTTTTCAAAAAAAGCAAAAGGAAGAATTACGTTTAGCTGTGAAGATGGAGTTAAAGTAAAAGAAGCCATTCAAGAGGCAGTTAAAACTGGCGAAGGGCAAACTATTTGGATGAAATCTCAAGGTGTTGATAAAGCTGGAGATATCGTTTCGGTTTTTGAGTTTGAGTGGACAATTAAGGTGAAAAACAAATCACGGGCGTAAGGATGTTACTATTTACATGACCGCTTACTTCGAGAAGCTCAGCACAGGTCGCTGCAAGTAGCAAAGCTTTCTTTAAAACACAACAGCTGAAGAGGAATACGTGACTGGTAGAATGTGATCTCTCCTATCGTCGAGATGACAAATCATAGTCATTCTGAAGGAGGTACGTCGAGGAATCACATTTTGGACTTGAGCCAATTTTTTTTCAAATTTTCCATTTAAAATATAACTGTTAAAAAGGAATACGCAAATAGTAGAATGCGATTTCTCCTATCGTCGAAATGACTGAATAAAAAACGTCCCGAAGCATAATGCAACGGGACGTTTTGGTATTAACTAACAACTAAATTTACTCAACAATAATTTTAAATCTTACTTTGCTTCCTTCAACTTGAGCTTCTAATATATACAGCCCACTTGATAGGTGTGATACATTAATTTGTGCTGAAGAAGTATGTATTGCATTATCATAAACCAACTGTCCAGTTATGGAATAAATGGATATACTGTCTATTGTAGACTTATATGATACGTTTACAACATCATTTACTGGGTTAGGGTACAATTTAAATTGGTCCTTGTTAATGTTTGAAACACCCAATTCGCTAGTTTCAAAAGTTATTGGGCCTGCCCAAGCACTTCCACTAGCACTACAAAATGCTTTTACATATACTTCGTACTCAGTCATAGGAGTTAAATCCTCTAAAAGTACTTCGGTATCATTTGTAGGTGTCCCAGTATTTTCACCTGGATATCCAGTTCCTGCTTCTTGTACAATATATTCATATCCTCCTGTTGGTTCTGGGGTTGGTGCTGTCCAACTTACCATAGCCGTTGTTTCAGTAACATCGCTTACTGTAAAAATGGACGGGTAGTTACATTCCGGAGAATCATCGTAAGCAGCAATTTTGAAGGTTCCGTAGTTCCCTACTCGACCCCACATACGTACCAAAACTTCGGTGCCAGGCTCAAGATTTGTCAATTCAATATAATTGAAAAAGTAATCACCGTCATCCGAACTACAGTATAAAGTTTCCAAAGCACCACATTCACCAGCATAGGCTTGTAAACCGGTATCGGTTAAATAAGGATCGTTGTTGTTTTTGGTTTCCAGTTTTAGGTTTCCAGAATTTGGTACGGTCACAGTGTACCATATATCTTTTCCTTTTTCCTCGAACTCAAGACCATCACAAATTACCAATGGATCATTTGGGTTTCTAGTAGCAGAAGTATTATCACCAATTATAAAACTGGTTTCAAAATCTTCTCCAACGTTCAAGTCGAAAGCATTTACACATTCGTCATTTCCTGGCGCTGGTGGTGATTGATACGCACACAAATCAAAATATAAAGGAATGGAACCAGCTGAACTTGAAACTGCTACGTAATAGGTTTCCCCAGCAGTTAAATCCACAGTTTGCAAATACGAGTCACATCCTTCTGTAATTTGAGTCATATTTCCGGGAGTACCAGAATAAACAGATACTGACGTTGGTGCACCACCATTGGTTACCGTCCTTTTAAAGGTATAGTTTGCTGTAGTACTTGGTACAAATGTGTACCAAACATCGTCTGTTTGAGGGGAACAAGCAGAATCGGTTGAATAGGTAGCCGATGCTGTATAACCGCTAACTGGATTGTCACAGTTTCTATCGGTTGACTCGGTTAACTCAAGTGCACCACTTGGTTCATCGTTTGTTGGTGTTTCTGGAAATTTAGATACACATAATGAAAATTGTGCTGTTGGTATTTCACTTGCAATACCGACAAAATATGTTTCTCCAGCATTTAACTCGATTGACGTAAAACGTGTACTGCATCCCGAATTAATTGGCACTGGGTTAACAGATGAACCTTCATAAACATACATATTCATAGGGTCACCGTCAATTGCTTCAAGTCCAAAATAATATAGACCAGAAGTTTCAGGGGTGAATCGATACCATAAATCATTATAACCATCGTAATCTGGTGAAGTACATCCGTATTCTTCAGACCTTGTAGCACCTTGATAGTCGCCCGTTATAGGATTATTACAGTTATAATCGTCTGATGCTGTTAAAATAGCAGATGTTTCAGGTTCATCATTTAAGCCTTGAGGTTCATTGTATTCATAGTTAAAGTCATCCATATAAAGAAACTGCGAACCTCCTGTACCTGAATGTTGAGGCTTAAAGGCGATGTAATTGTGCCCTAAACTTGTATCATAACCTGAAAGGTCAATCGTAAACTCCGTCCACGTTTCGGCAATAATTGTAGATTGGTTTAACGAGGTATCATCAAGAACTACAAAAGTACTTGCATCCATAGGATCTGCCATAGTTCCTACAATGATGTCTAAATCTGCCGTACTCGCAGCACTTTTATTCATCTTAAAACGTATTTGTTTATCTATGTTTAAATCTGAAAACTCTGGTGTACTCACGATTAATCCTTCAGAATCTGAGGAACTAGAGACGAACATACGCATCATTAAACTTCCTTCTGAAGGCATAATATTTCCTTGTTCTTCGTATGTTCTAAAATCGCCCAATGTTATATCAAATACTGACCAACATGGCTTCAGTTCTTCCCCATCAACATTTGGGCCTTCAAAACCAAAATTATACTCAGCAACAAAACTGCTACAAGCCGATGTAAACTCATCTGAAGCAACCCAGGCCCCGAAGTCGTCTACATCACATTTTGCACGTACATACGCTTTATAAGCAGTATTTTGATCTAAAGACACTGTGGTAGATGTAGTAGCTATTTCAGTACCGCTAGTAGTAGCATCTGGTGCTGGCAACGAAGTTTCTTGTACTATATATTCCCAAGCAGTTTCGTTAGATTCACTTGCTGTCCAAGAAATATCTGCAGAATCAAAATCTACATTCGATGCTGTAACATCTGTAACTTCTAAACAAGAAGGTAAGTCTTCAACACAAACTGTATTAATCCATACCGTTTTGTTAATCTGACCACTGTGCTTAAAAGCGAAGTTATCGTGACCATTATCAGGTAGGGTAACTAAATACTCAGTATCTCTATCACTTGTAAGGGTTAGTGTTGTTATTTCAACAAAATTATCATTTTCATCCATCGTTCCTACTGCTAAAACATCTGGAGCGTCTGGTGACGAACCTGCAGTAAAACGTAAACGATGAGCCCCATCGGTAGCAAAAGCTGAAACATCTGGTGAAATGGCGATAAGATCTCCAACAGTAGTACTAACCGCATACAACTCTAACATGTTTTTACTATAACTAAACTCATAATCTAATTGAACATGACCAGATGTATTAGGGTCATCAATCGCACTCCAACAAATTGGTACTTCATCTTCTGGCATTCCAGCCCAATCTTCACAAAAATTATCTGTTAATGGGGCGCAATCTGTTCTCACAACGCCAGTAGATTTTATCCAAGCACCATAATCCCCGCCACCACAATCGGCACGTACGTAGGCTTCATATACTGTATTAGAGTCAAGATCACTAACTGTAAGTGAAGGGTTGGCATCTGTTGATGTATGAGCCGTTCCATTTGTAGAAGGTTCTCCGCTTCCTTCTTCTTGTACAACATATTCCCAATTGTCCTCACCAGAGCCGCTTTCTGTCCAAGCTAAGTCAATGGTTGTTTGCGTAGGGTTTGAAACTTCTACAGCACTAACCTCTAAACAAGTAGGAATTGGTTCTAAACAAACACTATCTATATTCACTTGGTCAAAAGTTGATCCAAGGTTATGCTGAAAGAAAATATATCCATCCGTTCCTGCCGGGATGATTATTTCTTGAGCTTCCCAATCATCATTATTGGTTCCCAACAGAGTTATCGTTTCTAATGTAGTAAAGGTTCCACTTCCATCACTAGCATCTGTAGTACCTACAACTAAACTTGATTCTGTGGTTCCTTGCGAAAAGAACTTCAACCGGTGATTTCCGTCTGAAGTAGTTGCTTCCATTGGGGAAATAAAAATAAGGTCTCCCGTAGTGGCATTTCCACTATATATTCTAAAATATCTATCAGGACTAGGCGCTGAAGGATTTGAAGTTACTCGCCCGTAGGAAGAAGTTCCATCTGTGGCATCAATCATGGTCCAGTCTGTTGGGACCTCTCCATTATTATAGGTGTCAAAATTTTCCGATATGTCGCATTGTGCATGCAGACTAAAGGACGCTAAGCAAATAGCAAAAATTAGTGTAAGTAATTGTTTCATCATAAAAGGTTTTAAGTTTTCAATCTCGAATGTAAACCTAACCAATGATTACCTATATATAAAGAACTATATTTTTGATTTATAGGAATTTTCACGAAATTTAAAAGAAAAAAAATATATTCAATACACTAACAATCAACAACATACACTCAAACTATTGCTTTTTTGAAGTATTTTCTATTTCTTGTCTTTTTTGAGCTATTTTTCGTCTTTTCTGAAGTATTTTGTTAACTATATATCCTAAAATTACAAGTAAAAGTAATCCGCAAATTATAAATATATAGGTGTATGTGTTTTTTTGATTTTTCCTTTTATTGAGATTTTCAGCTGCAAGATTATTGGCTACCTGATTGATAGATTTTTTTTCTTCATTCAACAGTTTTTCTTCTTCCTCAAAATACAGTTTTGTATAGGTGTTGTACTTTTCGTTATTTCCTACCGCAGCATAATTTTTGGAAAGAGATTTGTATAACTCTGTTTTTAATCCCGCGTCATTTATATTTTTGACAGAAAGCAATGCCTCTTCCAACTTTTGAATTGCCGATTGGTATTTTTTTTCTTCGGAAAGTATCTTGGCCAATCCCAATTTTGAATATGCAATGTTTTTTACAGCATTTATTTTTGTTGCATATACAATCGCCTCTTCATACTTTTGTTGCGCTTTTTGATATTTTTTCAATTCAAAATTGCAATCCCCAATATTATTCAAAGTAATGGCCATGCTACTGTTCAGTAACTTTTTACTTAAGTTTTTTTCAAATACGTTGGCGGCTTTAGTTAAATAAGGCAACGCATAATCGCAACCCAAATTATCTCTTTGAATCAATCCCTTAACAAACAGAATATTACCTTGTATATACTGTATGGAATCTGGTAAAGGATGTTTTATAGAAAGGTTATACGCCCGATCTAGATACTCCAAGGCTCGATTACTGAGCTTTAACCGCTGATATTACCCACCTATAAAGCCCAATGCGCGTACTTGGTCTGTATAGTTTTGATTTTCACTAGCTATGGAATCTGCTTTGAGGGCATATTTTAAAACTTTATCATGGTCTTTAAGCACTGCATACGCATTGGCAACTGTCAATAAAGCCGAAACTTGCTGTGATGGGTTATTTTCTGAAAGGCTAAACAACTCCAATCCCCTTTCAACGGCTCGCTCAGGGTTGCTGTATGCCAAGACATTGGCCTCTTGGCGCAGGCTGTCTATCAATGCTTTGTTTTGTGCGTTTACTATATGGCTTAAAAGCAACAAAGCAAACATCAATAAACTGAAAAGTATATTTTTACGCAAAAACACTTTTTTTTGGTAATATACTAAAAAGATTAAGACGCTACTTTATCATCTTTTTTCAAAAAGGACACAAACTGCTTTGGCGTTATCCCAGTAATGGATTTAAAGACCACGGTAAAAGCGCTATGAGAGGAAAAGCCACTTTCTTCAGCTAAATAGCTTACTTTATAATTTAGATACTTTTTATCTTCTTTCATTAACTGAATAATATGGTTGATGCGCAATTCGTTTATATAAGTATTGAAGTTTTTATTTTTATGGGTATGGATTATTTCAGAAATGTATTTAGTATTGGTATCCAATTGCTTGGCTAAGACAGGCAATGACATATTTTGACTGGTGTATTTGGTTGTTGTTTCAAAATCTTCGAGTCGTTGCAGAATGGCATTCTCTGTTTCTTTAGGAATCGTGATTCCTTTGGAGCCTTCATTTTCTTGTTGAACCTTTTTAGGAGCTTCCAACTTTTCTTTGTTTTCAAGTTGTTTAATGACTTTTTCAAATTGCCGATATTCCTTTTCCAGTTGTTTATTATAAAAGTAATACCCTATTAGTGATACTAATAAAACAAGGGCGATAATCCCTCCTATGTAGTAATAACTTCTTTTATCACTATGGATAGCTCCCTCCTGTTCTGCTTCAATATGTGAGATAATAGTATTGCGAAGTTTTCGTTCTGAAGTCAAAACAGAGGCATTAAGCGTCGAACTTTCTCGATAATATGTTTGGTAGGCTTCTATACTATCCTGTGCCTTATATACATTTGATAAGTTGCGTAAAATAGTGACACGAAGCGGAGCTTCAGTAATAGGAATGTTTAAGGCTTTTTTAAAATTTGCTTTAGCACCTTCAAAATTAGATGTAACAAATTGAACCTCCCCTATTCCTTTTAAGGTTTCGGCTTCAAGGGATGATCCTTCAAGTCCCGCTGTTGTTATAAGGTCAAGACTTTTATTAAAATAGCGAGTAGCAGAATCTAATACTTTATCGGTCAAGTGAATTTTACCCTGTAGCACATAGTTTTTAATGACTAGTGCCGGTACTATCGTTTTAACATCTTCTAATTTATTTTCTGAAGATTTAGCAAATTGTTTTGCGGTAGCGATACTGTCCTTACTTAGACTTTTTTTGGATTGTTCAAACAATAAAAAAGCACTGGCTATAATAAGCTCTTCTTTTTGGCGTATCATGTTAACTTGACGGGTAGCTTTCCGAAAGTATTCTTCCGAAATATCGTTAATTCCGGTCATTTGGCACCTTTCTGCTATTGAAACTAATAGCAAACTGTTCAAAAAGTGATCTTTTGAAGGGTTTACCAATCCTTTTGCCTTAAAAAGATTTTCTATGCTTTCTATATAATCTCCTTGCCTTTTTTTACCTTCTGAAAGCAAGTAAAGGGCTTCGGCTTTTTCTAATTGTGTATTAGCGTTTTTATATAAGTACTCAGCAACTCTTTCAGCTTGAGATGGATTTTTATAAACGGTATTTAAATTTTTGAAAAAAAGAAAGTCACTTTCGGCTGCTTCTTGACAAAAAACGCCAACCGAATTAAAAAAAAGAGCAATAAAAAAGTATAAAAATACTTTCATAAACAAATAGGTTATACCCTACAAATATAAGTTTTTAGTAGTGACTTATAAGATACCTACTATTATAAAAAGCATAAAAAAACACCTAAACGGTTTGCTTAGGTGTTTTATTCTGTTTGTTTAAAGCTGTTTATGCTTCTACAGCCTTTTCAGTTTCAATAGTCTGTAAATAACGTTCTGCATCTAAGGCAGCCATACAACCTGTCCCGGCTGCTGTAACAGCTTGACGATATTCTTTATCTTGTACATCACCACTAGCAAAAACGCCTGGTCTATTAGTCTTGGTACTTTTCCCTTTGGTAATTATATAACCGGTAGGATCCATATCTAACTGATCTTTGAATATTTCAGTGTTTGGTTTATGACCAATGGCGATAAACATACCAGTTATCTTAATATCTTCTTTCTCGTTTGTTTGGTTGTTCACCATACGTAAACCCTCTACTACTTGTTCTCCCAACACCTCATCTACTTCGGTATTGTAACGTAAGTCAATATTCTCTGTATTCTCAACACGGTGTTGCATGGCTTTTGAGGCTTTCATATAGTCTTTACGAACTAACATAGTCACCTTGTTACAAATATTGGCAAGATAGGTCGCTTCTTCGGCAGCAGTATCTCCTCCACCTACTATGGCAACATCTTGACCTTTGTAGAAAAATCCGTCACACACGGCACAGGCTGAAACTCCGCCACCACGTAATTTTTGTTCGCTTGGTAAACCTAAATATTTAGCCGTTGCTCCAGTTGAAATGATAACTGTTTCAGCTTCAATTTGCTTCTTATTATCAACTGTTACCCTATGAACACCACCTTCTTCATTGCTAAAATCTACAGCAGTAACCATTCCTATACGCACCTCTGTTCCAAAACGTTCCGCTTGTTTTTGTAGCTGAACCATCATGGTTGGACCATCTACTCCATCAGGATAACCGGGGAAGTTATCAACCTCGGTAGTTGTTGTTAATTGCCCTCCAGGTTCCATACCCGTGTACATTACAGGTTTTAAATCTGCACGTGACGCATAGATTGCTGCTGTATATCCTGCTGGACCAGAGCCAATAATCAAACATTTGATTTTTTCAATAGTATCTGCCATAATAGTTTAATTCAAATTCATTGCCCGAAAAGCGGGTAAATTTAATTTCTAAATGTAAAAGTAGTAACTTTATGAAGAACCTTACAAGGAAAGTTATTAAGAAACGTTATTATTTTATTAGCAATTCCTATTTCTCAGTTTTGGAAGGAAACGACCCGTTTTCTGTTTATAGATTCTGTACTGTTCGTACTTTTTAACCATCCAGTTTTCTTCGTTATCAGATTTATAATAAAAAACGACCCCCATAACCAAGGTTAAAATAAATTTAAATATTGAGACTGTAAAGAGTGCATAGGCTATCATACTTAAAAGTATTCCTGAATATATTGGATGGCGCACATACCGATAAATACCATGGAAAACCATAGGCTTTTCTTTTCTTGTATGTATTACACTTAAATCATCATTAAGATTTAAGATACCTAAGAAAATAATTACAAAACCACAACCTACAATAGAGAGTAAAATATAATTCAGCCAAGACGGAATTGAATAAGAAATTACCTCAATATCAATGAAATATAATGAAAAAAGTACAAATTGGATAATTAAGAATGTTACTTCTTTTTTCAAAATTAAAGCCGTGTTATTGTTATATTAATAATAAAATCATCCAAAAATAACATAAATTAAAAGGTTTTTACAAATTTATTTCTCTAATTATTTGCTAATTATTGAAAATACTCCCTGATAATTAATCTTAAAAAGATAAAACATATACACTATTAGCTCTTATAAATAAAGTTCATTCAAATCTATAAACAAATAAAAAAAAAGACCACCCTAAATAGGTGGCCTTTTAAAGTATTAACTTAAATCTAATTTACTTACTACTTACAATCTTTTTTTATTTTTTTAATCATATAATTACGATTCCTTTAATGCTACCACCCTAGTTTGCTTTTAATAAACGCTTAGATAGGGTTCCTTTCGCAGTTTTCACTTTCACAATATATAATCCGTTAGCTAAATCACTAATATTTATTTCTTCATTAACCTTGGCTACTTTCTTAACTTCTTGTCCTGCCATATTGTAAATAGCTATTGCTTCAACTTTATCATAACTATTTATTGAAAAACTATTTGTAGCCGGGTTAGGATACAATGCAATTGTTTTCTTTTCTAAAATTTCAGAAGTTATTGAAAGCGTGGTAAGATCGATGTTATACTTTACCAACCCTAAATCTTGTACGCCTAAATAAACATCTACAGCATCTGCTGTAAAAGTGAAGGCTGATGTTTCAGTAACAGGATAGTTTAGCATCTCTGGTGTTATTTCTTCCCACGTTTCTCCCATATCTTTACTAAAAATAATCTTTGTTTTTGCTACTGGAAGGGGAATATTAAATCCATCAGAATAATGAGTAACGGCTACAATGGCATCTTCAGTTACTGTTGAAAAGGCAACGTCGTTTGTAAATTCTGAAGAAATAAGACTCCAAGAATCCCCTTTATCTTCAGATAAGTAAATACCATTTGTCGTTGCTAACATTAATTGGTTGGTGTTCAACGGATTTTGCTCAATATCTATTATTAAATCATCACGAGAAACTAAATCTTCTAAGCCAGTAACAGCAAGCTCCCACATAGCGCCATCATTCGATGATTTATAAAAACTAACGTCTTGCGTTATATAAATTGAAGTTTCGTCTTCACGATCTACTTGTACGGCTGTAACTACTTCTCCCGTTTGCGGTACTGGAATATTCGTATCTACAATATTCTCCATATCGGTAAGGTCTATTTTATGTGCTTCTATACCGGTTGACAACCAACTTATGTTCGGGTTGGTAACGGAAGTAGATACATCTTCAAGAATTAAGAAAAACATAGAACTAGCAATTTGCTTTGAATCGGCTCCGTGATCGGCACTTACATTTAAATATGAGGTATTAACTACTCTATTATTAGTAAACACACGTCCAGGAACTACAGGGTCTGCATGTACTTTTAAAGGGGAACCAAAGCCTTGCTCTAGTGACTGTAAACCATAACCTTCTTCTGTTCCTGTTTGCAGGTCTTTATGAATATAGCCTGAGCGTAATCCATAATACACGTGATTTTCATCTTCTGAAGTGAAAGAGGCTACCGTCCCTGAGGAGTTAATGAAAGGATTTTTTAACTTAGTTAATGTAGCCCCTCCATCTTCAGATAAAAAAGGATAATAATTTGTACTAATTAATACTTCGCGAGATACAAATGGGTTGTATGAAGCTGTTAAACCATAGTAATAGGTTTCTGGATCTATATCGTTGTATACATAGTTTTGCCACGTAGTTCCATTATCTGAAGAAACTACTATTTCATTTTCTTCCAATACCATAATCTCGTTTGTATTGGCCGGGTTAAATACTATTTCATTTATATTATCTTGAGACATAGTTGTCCAAGTTATCGGAACTATATTCCAAGTATCACCACCATCCATTGAGCGGTATAGGTTTTCTTGGTGGGTATCATAACCATATCCCGTACCTAATAAAATATCATCTGTATTATCAGGGTTAAATGTAATAGGATCGTACATATTCCCTGGAATTTTCTCTTCCCAAGTTTGGCCAGCATCATTAGATACAAATAAACCTCCAATTACGCGAGATGTAGATCCGCCTCGCATTAAAAATAGGGTTTCTCCATCTGCTGGTGAAATAGCTACATTATTAATAGCTACATTATCATATACTGCACTGTAATATACCGGGAACCAATTAGCACCTCCATCGCTGGTATAAAAAACCTCGTGGGTATAAGCGCCCCCTAAGGAGTACGTAGTATGCATTAACGCAATATCATTATTAGACTCAAGGACATCGTATGATTCTATTAAAATATCCGTTTCAAAAGAGTTAGGCGGTGAATAAGTACGTGTAATTGTTTCGGTTGCAAGATCAAAGAACACGATAGCATTATAGTCGGTTCCTTCAGCAGAAACTATAAAGCTTAAGGTCGTTCCATCATTTATAAGTTTAAGGTCTTTAAGGGTAGCATAGTTATCTAAAGGTTCGGCATATAAAATACCCCAAGTTTCACCACCATCTGTTGATGTAACAATATGGTTTGTAACTGTTCGCGCATAGACAACATCTTCTTCTGTTTCGCTATACGTAACATTATATAATTGTCCGTAGTCTGTTGCTCCTTCCAATTCTACTTGAGCTGTGATGTTTTGTACAATTATTATATAAAAGAAAAGAAATAATAGGGTAGTTAGCTTTTTCATCGTATCTATTTTGAGATTATGTTGATAAATATAGATACAAGAGGGGTTTTATAGCGTATTAGTAGCGTGACATTTCGTGACATTTTCTTCTTAAAAACGTGACTACCCCCCTAAACCATTGATAAATAAGTGTGAAGCGTTGTGTTATTTGGTATGCCCATTTTCTTTGAAATTCGTTCTTTTCTTTTTCTACAGGACTGAGGAGTGATGTTTAAGAGCGATGCAATTTCTTTATTGCTCAAATTCATATACAAATACGTGATAAATCGAATGTCACTTGAAGTCAATTTTGAATGTTTACTACGAAGCCTATCAAGAAAGCCTTGATTGATTTCTTCAAAGTGGGTAAAAAAGCTATCCCATTGTGTATCTTTTTTTAGGTGTTTTTTTAATTCGGTAATTTGCTTTTTCAATTGTGGATTTTCAGCTATTTCGGTATGAAGCGATATAGACTGGACCACTTCTTCTATAAGATCATTTTTACTGGATAAGTACAATGCTTTTGCAGTGAGCTTTCTATTCTTTACTTCCAATTCATTTTTAAGGCGTTCTTGCTCTAAAGATGCTAACGCTTCTTTTTCGCGTAATTGCTTTTCAATTAGTAAGTGATCACTTTTTTCCTTGGCCAACTCTAATTCTACAATCTTTTTGCGTTGTTTGTGTTTTACTGAATTACTCCTGTACATCCATATTATAAACCCCATACTTAGAACGGCTATCCCAATTATACTATAAAAGAAGCGACGCTCTTGTTTAAGCACTTCTTTGCTTTCAGAAAGTTCGTGTTGGTAGTTTTGAAGTTGAAATTTCACTTTTTCATTTTCAAACAACTTTCTATTTCTTATTGTATTTAAAGAATCTGCCGCGATAATCACGGAGTCTTTATAGGCGATTGCCTTTTCAAAATCGCCTGTTTTCCCGTAAAGTTCAGATAGGTAATCATAAACCTCTGTTTGGTTTTCCAAGCCTTTTTGAACTTGACGAGCTTCTAATGTATAGTCTAATGCTTTTGATGATTGGTTGCGTGCTTCGTTAATTTGAGCCAACACCAATAGAATAAATACTCTGTTCTCTAGTTGGGATACTCCTTGTAATTCGGGTAGTAGGCTTAAGGCTATTTTTTCAGCTTTGGTATATTGTTCTTTTAAGAGCAACATTTCAGCTTGTGCCATTTTACCCTGCAGTAATACATTGGGAGCTTCTTTTAAAAGAGGCAGTGCTTCGTCTATATAATACTGAGCCGAATCTACCTCCTTCATTTTGTTAGAGACCAATGCTAGGTTTACAGCATAATATCCTACTTTCACCTCATCTTTTACTTGTTTCGCTTTTTCGTATGCTTTGAAAAAGTATTTTTTTGCTTGCGAGCGTTCTTCTTCTTGAAAATAGAGAATTCCTATATTATTGAGTACGGTCATTTCTTGCCGTGACCCCAAATGTTCGATGGCTATTTCGTAGGCTTCTAAATAATGCTGAAGGGCTTCGCCATAATCTGAGAGTAAGTAATAGTTTGAACCTATATTAAGTGTGGCTCTAAACGCTTGCTCATACCATTGGTTTTTTTGAGCCATGGCTTGAGTTTCTACCAAAAGCTCTAATGATTGAGTATGTTTTTTTTCAAACATTAATTCAATACCTTCTTCAATACGATCGTCTGCTTGCGTAGCAGTTTCTATCTGTGCAAAACCAGACATAGAAAATATCATTAGTATAAGAAGTATGAGGAGACGTTTAGAAATAAGCATTTATTTTAACCTTTTTTCTTTTAAAAGCTAAAAGTAGTAAAAAAGTTAGCGCCTTTACGAATAGATATGCTTTATAAAATGGCTAGAAAAAGTCACTACGTTAGTTTATTTCTAATATGTAGGAAAATATTCTCAACATTTAGGGGGGGTTAACCCTTAAAAAAAAATTACTTTTATTCTTTATTAAACCTACAACATCCCCCTTTTTTTATTAATAAATTAAAATGCTTTCCTATTTTTAGGAATTTACATTGCTATGAAAAAGTAACACTCCATATTTATTAATTTAGTTAAAAACAGGCTGTCGAATTATTTTCGCAGCCTGTTTTGTTTTTGCTTCCTAATATCAATAAAAAACCACGAACTTATCAATTTAAGATTCGTGGTTTTTAAAATGATAGTAATGCTACTATACTATTATTTCGATAAAGTTAACTCATCAATAATATGTGTTGCTCCAGCAAATTTATCTATCAAGAAAAGTACATATCTTATATCTACATTTATAGTACGTTGTAGTTGGTCATCAAAAATTACATCACCAGCCATAGCTTCTATATTTCCATCAAAAGCTAAACCAATTAATTCTCCTTTTCCATTCAATACAGGCGAACCTGAGTTTCCTCCTGTTATGTCATTATCAGTTAAAAAGTTTACCGGTAAGTAACCATCCTCATCAGCATACTGTCCAAAATCTTTTTCTTCGTAAAGGTTAATAAGCTCCTTTGGCATATCAAACTCATCATCACCAGGTTGATATTTGGCAACAGTTCCTTTTAAAGTAGTATAATAATTTTTATCGGCATCGTTGCGCTCATCGACAGGAAGTGCTATCACTTTTCCGTACGTTAATCGCAATGTACTGTTAGCGTCTGGATAGTATTTTTCGTCAGGATTCTGCAAACGCATTCCTTGAACCATCATTCTATAAGCACGCTCAAAGTCGTCCTCTAACTGCTTTTCTTCTTCCGTTTTGGCGCGGTAACGATTCAATAAATCTGTGGAAAGTTGAAATAAAGGATCGTTTTTAAAAACCTCAGCATCTGGATTTTCAATAAATGCTTCTAACTTATCTTTAGTTTCAAATATACTATTCTCAAAAGCAGTATTTACATAATCATTCCACCCAGCTTCACTTTTATTATTTGCTTTTGCAACTTTAGCAACCATTGGTGCAACATTCTCAGCCTTGCTTGAGTATAGTTTTAATTGAGCAGCTAGAACATCTTTCTCTAAGGGAAGGTAAAGCCCTTCGTATAAATCATTAATTTGAGCATCCAATTCAGGTTTTAACTCTGCTTGTTTGGCTTCGTTTTGTTGTAAATAAAAATCTATTGTTTTCCCTAAACGGTATGGAAGTGTCGCCACTTTAGTTCTAAGTAACAAACTTAAATAGTTGTTATGACGGCTTATTTCATTCGTGTTTTTGTAGTAATTGTTGATTACTGGAATTACATCGGTATACTTTTCATTACCTTTTTTTGACGCCCATTTTTTAAAGGACTTTTCACCTTTTCGTTTCGTTTTTGCAGTTTTGTGTTGCTTTAGCGCATCAATCATTCCTTGGCGGTTTTTCCAATAATTTGCGATAGAAGCATAACTTGAAGCATAATCAAGGTTCACTTGTTGATCCTTATCCATATATTTCTTCATAACATCCATGGATGTTTTTGAAGCCTCAACCCAAGCTGGATATGCATATCCTACATTCTGCTCAATGCCTCCAGCGGGCATCCAACGATTGGTTCTACCTGGATAACCCATAATCATAGCAAAGTCATCTTCTTCAAAACCTTTTATACTGGTGGTTAAATGGTGCTTTGGCTTAAGAGGTACATTGTCTGTTGAATATTCGGCAGGATTTCCGTCTTTATCGGCATATACTCTAAAAAGTGAAAAATCTCCCGTATGTCTTGGCCATTCCCAATTGTCTGTATCTCCACCAAATTTACCAATGCTTGCCGGAGGAGTTCCTACTAAACGTACATCGTTATAATCTTGGTACACAAAATAGTAAAACTCGTTTCCTTGGTAAAAAGATTTAACTGAAACGGTATATTTTCCACCTTCGTTATTTTCTTTTTCAATTTTAGCTATCTCACGATTAATAGCAGCTTCGCGCTCAGCTTCAGACATTGAATCATTTACCTGCTCCAAAATTCTTTTTGAAACATCGTCCATTCTCACAAAGAAACGTACCGATAGACTTTTAGGTTTTAACTCTTCTTGGTTATTCTTAGCCCAATATCCGTCGGTTAGATAATCATTTTCAGAAGTAGAAAGCTCAGCAATTTTACTATATCCACAGTGGTGATTAGTAAGTACCAATCCTTTATCTGAAATAATCTCAGCAGTACAACCGCGGTTAAACTGTACAATTGCATCCTTGAGACTAGAATTGTTTATACTGTATATTTCTTCGGGCGTAAGTTGAAGGCCCATTTTTTGCATATCACGATAGTTTAATCGTTCTATGTGCATTAAAAACCACATACCTTCGTTGGCCTGTATAGGCATTACAAATGTGGCAAGGAGAAAGCAAATAATTAATTTTTTCATCAAAAAAGAGAGTTTTTATTAGTATTAAACCTGATAAACAAAAGCTTGAGAGCCTACAGTTTTATCAATTGGTAAATATAAACGGATTCCCTTATTTTTTCTAGTTTAGTGCATCTGAAAAGGGTCCTACCTAAACAACTTTAACTTTTTATTAAGACAATACCGTTGTATTCAAAACCGATGTAGTAATTCCCGCAAAAGATTATAACAGTATTCAGATAAAATCGTAATACTTGTTACAT
This sequence comes from uncultured Marixanthomonas sp., assembly GCF_963974425.1. Classification (NCBI taxonomy): domain Bacteria; kingdom Pseudomonadati; phylum Bacteroidota; class Flavobacteriia; order Flavobacteriales; family Flavobacteriaceae; genus Marixanthomonas; species uncultured Marixanthomonas sp. The sequence goes on along the minus strand of NZ_CAXBCK010000011.1, from coordinate 5,215 downwards.
TTTGTATCGAGTTTCGTTTTCAGCAATACTTATGTACCTTTATAGAAAAAGAGCTATGGATACCTTAAAAGTGAATAAGGATTACGATTTAATTTGTGTTGGTGGCGGCATTATGAGTGCTACGCTGGCATTAATGGCTAAAATATTAAAGCCCGAATTAAAAGTATTAATACTTGAAAAATTAGGTAAAGTAGCTCAGGAAAGCTCCGCTGCTTGGAATAATGCCGGCACTGGCCACTCAGCATTGTGTGAGCTTAATTATACTCCTGAAAACGAAGACGGCACTATTGACATAAGCAAAGCCATCTCCATTTGTAATCAGTTTGAAATATCAAAACAATTTTGGTCGTATTTGGTAGATACCGGACATATTACAGACCCAAAGTCATTTATTAACAACGTTCCACACCATAGTTGGGTTACAGGAAAAGCCAATGCAGATTATTTGGAGAAACGATACCACGCTATGAAAGAACATTATATGTTTCAGCACATTGAGTTTACAAAAGACCAAGAGGTTATGAGGAAATGGTTTCCGCTTATTATGCAAAACCGAAAGGATGATGAACCAATGGCTGCCTCCCGAATAGACCGAGGTACCGAAGTAAACTACGGTGTATTGACCAAAAAGCTTTTCAATATTCTAGAAAAAGATTATGACACCTGCGTTCAGTGTAATGAAGAAGTATTAGACATAGACCCAGATGAAGGCGTAGATTGGTCAGTTAAAGTTAAAAACACTCAAACCGGAAATACACAACACTTAGATGCCGAACACGTTTTTATAGGTGCTGGTGGTGGCAGTCTACTATTGTTAGAAAAAGTAGAAATAGACGAAAAAGACGGCTATGGAGGGTTTCCTGTAAGCGGACAGTGGCTGGTTTGTAAAAATGAAGATGTTATTAATCAACACCATGCCAAAGTGTATAGCAAAGCAGGATTAGGCGATCCGCCCATGTCTGTTCCTCATCTCGACACCCGTTATATTGATGGCAAACGCGAATTATTATTTGGTCCTTTTGCGGGGTTTAGCCCTAAGTTTTTAAAAGAAGGCTCTAATCTCGATTTGTTTAAGTCTCTTAATTTTAAAAACATTCCATCTATGCTAGGTGGTTTTTGGCATAATTTACCTCTAACCAAATATTTAATAGAGCAAGTAGCCATGTCTTTTGATGACCGTATGGACGATCTTCGGAAATTTGTAAAAGATGCCAAAAATGAAGACTGGCATGTTATAATTGCGGGACAACGCGTACAGATAATAAAACGAGATGAATATGAAGGCGGCCGCTTGCAATTTGGCACCGAAGTGGTAAGCAGTAAAGACGGCAGCATTACTTGTTTGTTAGGTGCCTCTCCCGGTGCTTCTACAGCTGTACATATTATGCTCGATGTATTGGACAAAGCCTTCCCTGAAGTAATCCATTCTGAAAAAGGAAAAGAATTATTACAGAAAATGGTCCCTACTTGGAACACCCAAGTAGACGGAACCACTTTCAAAAATCAATTAAAACAATCAACGCAAGCATTGCGATTGTAATCACTTCAATCCTCAAATAAGCGTTGTTAGTTACTATGAAAAAGCAAACTGAACTAATAATTCCAGCCTTTAAAAATATAACTTATTTTATAGGAACACCTTAACCCTTAAAAAATTAACCATTAATAAAAATATAACGTCATGAAAAAAATACTTGTTTTACTTATTTGTACTTGCGCATCCTTTGGAATTAAAGCACAAAGTATTATTGGCGCTTGGGAAACTTTTACTACTTCTAAAAATGGAGACCAATTAAAAAACGTGGTCATTTTTGCAGATGGTTATCAAACATCAACTACTTATAATGCTACAACTGGCGAATTTATTCAAACAAAAGGCGGTAGTTGGAAGTTAGAAGGAAATGTGATGACAAAGAAAGTGGAGTTCGACACTAACAACACAGAACGTGTAGGCACTAAAGAAAGTTTTAACGTACTAATTACCGATGATAAAATTGAAGTTGTTGACAAAGACATCAAATTAAGCAGAATAGATAAAGGTACGCCAGGCAAGTTACAAGGCGCTTGGTTAATGTCTGGCAGAATTAGAGATGGTGAAACGCAGTCACGCGATATAAGTAGACCAAGAAAAACAATGAAAATTTTATCCGGAAGTCGATTTCAATGGATAGCGTACAATACAGAAACTAAACAATTTATGGGAACGGGTGGAGGAACGTACACTACTAAAAATGGTGAATACACTGAGAATATCGAATTCTTTTCCAGAGACGATTCAAAAGCAGGGCTTAGCTTACAATTTAATTATGAACTTATTGATGGGGATTGGCACCACTCAGGTTTGTCCAGTAAAGGAGATCCCATCCACGAAATATGGAGTATTAGAGAATAAAATTTCACGAATTATGAAATCTAATTAAACGACTGTATCATATATTTCATTGAATTTGTTTTTCATTTCAATGTTTCCAAGCATTACTATTTCAGCACCTTGGGGCAGCAATGTATTGGCCGATAATAGTGTAATGACTTCCGAGTTTTCTTTTATAGCAATAACAGAAAGCCCTGTTTTAGCACCTATACCAGATTCTGCTAAAGACTTTCCTTCTAATGATGCTGGTATCGGGATAATAAACAAGTTAATACCTTCACCAAGAACGGTTAGTTCTTGCCCTTTAGAAATTGATAAAACTGCTTCAGCACCTAAAGTAGAATAGCTCAATACAAAATTAGCTCCTGCCCTATGAATTATATCAATATTTCGAGCTTCAGATATTCGGCTCACTATTCTTACCTTTTTGTTTAATTGACGGCAGTAAGAGGCTAGAAATATATTCATGGTATCATCGTGGGTAGTAAGTAATACCGAAGGGGCTTCCAGAATTCCAGCCCTTTTTAATAGTTCGTAATCTGATGCCTTTCCAGCAAAAACTTGATTGCAAAACGAACTTACCTTCTTGCAAATCCCCGGATCTTTGTCTACCACATTCACTAAAATTCCATTTTTATGTAACGATTCGGCAGCAGCCGAACCTACCCTACCCCCGCCAATTAACAATACTGGGTTAGGGTTTACATTGTAGTCAAGAAAAATCTCATCAACACTATGTAACTGTTCTTTGTTTCCTATTATAACCAGAACGCTATCGTTTTCTAGTTTTTCATTACCGTTTATAGATTGTAACCTACCCCGTTCCCAAATACCTACTACACTAACTCCAAATTTTTTCCTTAACCCAGCCTCCTTAATGGTTTTAGAAACTAGAGGTGTATTATGTACAGGCAGTTCTGCAATTAATAAATCTTCATACTGCCCGATGGGTTGAGATTTTGCATGTTGTGCATTTACCCTGTTGGCTAATTGTTCACCTAGCCATTTTCTTATGGGTAACACATGGTCTGCACCGCTAAGTTGTTGTACATCTACCGATTCAATATCTGTGGCTATGGCAACAATAGGTACTGTAGGAGCAATATTACGTATGGTGAGAATAATCTTGGTATTTATAATATCATCCCTATTCACCAAAACCAGTTTCGCATCTTTAACATTAGCGCGTGCAAAAGTATCTTCGTTATCTAACTTCCCATATAGCTCAGGAACGTGGTCATCATGAATCTCAAGTGCTTTCTCTAGATTGTTTTCAATGATGTAATAGGGCGTATTTTCTTGTTTTAATCGCTCCATAAGGTCTCTCGCTATAACATCATATGAACAGATTAATACATGGTCTTTTGTTCCACTAGGAACTTGACGAGGAACTTTGTTTTTCTTTTTAGATTCTAATAGAGGGACATAAAAGTGCCTTATAAAGGCAAAGGGTAATACAATTAACAACATGACAATCCCGGAGAGTAAGACTACTATGCTGAAAGCACGACCAATATCTGATGCAAATGTAATGTCTCCAAAACCAAGGGTGCTCATAACGGTAAGTGTCCAGTAAAAACCTGTAACCCAAGAATGATGCTGCCCTTCGAGTTCCATTATAAAATGAAAAAGAATAGAATACACTATGACGACAATGCCTAATAATGCTAAATATTTTAGTAATACCTTGGAATTTTTTTTTAAACTCTCTATCCCTCAAATAATAGGCTAACTGGCTACCGACAAATTTCATAATCTTTCATTTTTAATAGGATTTACAATTTCGTCATTTTAGACTCTTAATCTATACAATTTACTTCACCTTTTTCATATTTTAAGAAGCAGATTTCAATTAGAATAGTATATAAGCGGTAAAATATGCTGTTATCGTATTGAGAAAAGAAACGCCAAAACCCAATTATCAAGTTGTTTTCTTCGAGTTTGCCCCTAGTTTCCTTCGAGTTTTATACGTAAAATGGGGGTTTTGTCGAAGAATACTCGAACAACACTCGAAGAAAACTGCAACCAAACCCGAGCACGCCTTCTATACTACACCGTAGATTTTTCTTGAAATAAAGTATAAAAACCCTACGTATAAAAGTTGGTTTGTATATTACAGGGGGTAATAGTACTTTAGTAGTTTATACCTCCCCTTTTAAAGAAACCATATAATGTATATAAACGCAATTGTGTTTATACGTATGTTGGGCTTCATACTGACAAAAATCGAGGTAAATCATATTTTTTGTACATTTGACTAAAAGAAATTTTAAAATGGATATTCGAACAACAAAACTTGAACTACTCAAAACGATTTTGGAGACTGAAAATACTGATTTCATCCAAAGGGTAGCTGACTTTGTAAAAAAAGAAAAAGTAGATTTTTGGGATGAATTGTCTTTATCTGAAAAATCTGAAATAAAACAAGGTATTGAGGAATTGAATAAAGGAAAAAGGGTTTCCTACGAGTCATTTCTAAAGAAAATTTCTTAATGAAAGTATTCTTATCCGAACTTGCCGAATCAAAACTTCTAAAGCTATCTGAATATCTACTGGAAGAGTGGAACTTAAAAACCCGTGACAAGTTTATCTCAAAACTAAACGATAAAATCAAACAAATATCAATTCAACCTGATAGTTGTCCAAAATCATCGGAATTTAAAAATCTGTATAAATGTGTTGTAACAAAACAAACGACATTTTTCTACAGAATAATAGCGGAACGAAAAGAAATAGAAATTATTACAATTTTTGATACACGACAAAATCCTGATAAGTTAAAAAAAGACATCGATTAAAAAGTACGAAAGCCCAACACCGGTAACCGTTGCACAACCCCATGAT
>NZ_CAXBCK010000010.1:0-81560 GCF_963974425.1 uncultured Marixanthomonas sp. | reverse complement strand
TAAAGCAGGTTTTGACTGTTTTACACATTATAAAAGTATTCTTGATAAACCTACGTGGTTAGAATTACCCATAAAATACTATCCTCATACCAATAGAAAATTGAAATGGATCAAGCGGATGATGAAATTTCAATAACGTCTTTAAATATGACCTAAAAAGTTCATAAATATGAGGTTAATTTAAGTTAGTTTTCATAAAAAGGTTTCTTACTTTTATACTTTACTAACCAAAAATTCTATTTATGAGTCAAGAAGACAACTCAATTTCATTACAAACAGCACAAGATTGGACCACCGAATGGCGCTCCGTAGAATCTACTTACAACAAACACAATGAATGTAATGGATTTTTAATTCCCGCCGAAGATTTGCAAGCTGTTTTAGATGAAATGGCAACGCAAAGAAGCGGCAAGAAAAAAGTTCGTGCTTATATAGGGGTAGATCCTACAACCAATGAAGAAAAATTAATTTTTGTAGCAACACAGCCTGACGATCAAGATGATGGTAGTATTATCTATCGCGATATGATAAATGGATACAATGGATTGCAAACGGGAGGTAAATTGTATGATTTTACTTTACCAGATCCACCAGCCTCCGATCCCCTAAGCCCTTTGAATTAAAACCATTAAATGGAATTATTTCTTCTTTTAGGAAAAATAGGGGTTATTACAGTTGTAATTAATACTATTTTATTCTTTAAAAGCTTTACTTACAACGGTAAAGCTTTTAAAATCTTTACTTACTACTTGTTATTAATATCCATTATCCAGGTAATAAGTTATTTATTACATTTATTTACAGACTATAATTTATATATGTCTAACGTATATATTATTGTTCAATTTGCAGTTTTGACTCTTTTTTTCCGTGAACTATTAAACTTAAAAATACTTTTATATATAGGTATTTTGGTACTTGCTTTTTTAGGGTACCAATATGTAAGTGATTTTTCTTTATTTTTAAAATACAATTCTGTTGGTATTGCCTTAACGCAAGGGATTATTACGGTATATGCTTTATTATATTTTTACTTTTCACTGACTAAAAAAGATTCGAAGTTCTTATTAATCAATTTAGGCATTTTTCTATATATGATTAGTAGTAGTTTAATCTTGGCATCGGGAAACTTAGTGTTTAATTTCGATTTAATTTCGAAAGAAGACTATATATTATTGCTAACCTTAAACAGTGTATTCTATATTATTTTTCAAATTTTAGTTTTTATCGCTTGGTATGGAAACTTCAGAAAGAAAACTATACGTTATTTAAGCTAATGGATACGTTGTTGGATATCTCAAGTAATTTTGCGATAGCATTTTGTGTGTTAAATGCGCTTCTTTATATCTCTAGGCTTAAAGGAAACAATAAAGCCTTTAAAATATTTGCGGTTTATTTAGTTGTAATAGCCATTATACAGCTTAATGCATCGTTTTTAAAATTTATTGTTCCTATAAATAACAATCTTTTTCTCTTTCATTTTTATTACATTCTTCAGTTTATTTTTCTCACATTTTTTTATTTTGAGCTGTTGAAACATAAATGGATGTATGTTGTTTTGGGGATAGTTCTAGGTATTATCACGTTTCAGTTTATTGAAACCCCAGCTATGTTTTTTCGCTACAATCCATTAGGTGTTACAATCACCCAAGGTATTATTGTAATATATTCAGTCCTCTTTTTTTATAAGTACCTGCACGAAACAAATGAATTTCTTATCATTAACATAGGTCTTTTTTTCTATTTACTGTCTAGTATTTTAATTTTTGCCTCTGGTAACCTCGTGTTTAATATGGAATTAATTACAAAGTATGGTTATCGCTTATTATTGAACTTAAATAATGTACTCTATCTTGGCCTTCAATTTCTTATCTTCGTGACATGGTGGAAGAATTACTATTCCAAGAAGACTATCAAATAGTCGATCTTATCCTCATTGCCATTGCCCTTTTGGTAGCAATGGCGGTAGCTATTATTTTGTTTTTTTACTTTTCAAGAAAACGGATTATCAAAAGTGAACTGGAAAAGGCAAACTTGAAAATTGCCAATCAAAAAGAAATACTACAAACTACCATAATCACCCAAGAAGAGGAGCGAAAGCGAATTGCTCAAGACTTGCATGATGCCATTAGTTCAAAACTCAACATTGTTTCATTAAATGCTAACATGTTGTCATTAAAAGATATTTCTTCTGAAGAAACAAATAAAATAGCCAATAGCATTTTAAAGGTAACCGGAAACGTTTTGGAAAGCTCCCGAAAGATTGCTCACGATTTGTTGCCACCTACTTTAGATAAATTCGGACTGGAAGCTGCCCTAGAAGAGTTGTGCGAAGAAGTTGCCGACACCAATAGCTTTGAGGTAAATTGTAATTTACAGTATCCAGAACATTTTCTTAACAAGGATAAAGAATTGCATGTATTTCGTATCGTGCAAGAGCTGTTCAATAACTCCATAAAATATTCTGAAGCTACAAATCTAACTTTAAAAACCGAAATGGAAGGAAAACAACTACTTCTGTACTATTCCGATAATGGAAAAGGATTTGATGTTTCAATTGCCAAAAAAGCAAAAGGATTAGGGATGAGCGGTATTGAAAACCGAGTTGCCATTTTAAATGCAACTCATACTATAATATCTTCACCAGATAATGGAATTTCTGTAACTTTAGCCTTAAACCCCAGTAAAGATGAAAATTAACGTAGTAATCGCAGATGATGAAGAACTGTTTAGAGTAGGGATGGTGCACATTCTCTCTCGTGATTCAGCCATAGAAATTACATATCAGGCCAGTGACGGGAACGAGCTTTTGGAACACTTGGCAGGTTGCGAACAATTACCCGATATAGTTGTTACGGATATAAAAATGCCAGGATTAAATGGTGTCGAAGCTACCAAGGCGATACACCAAGCGTACGGTGAAATAGGAATTATTGCTCTTACTACATACAATACCAAACCATTTATTAGAAACATGATAGATGTAGGGGCAAGCGCTTACTTAGTGAAAAATTCACCACCTGAAAAAGTTTTACATACCATAAAACAAGTATATTACAATGGTTTCTATTACGATAAACACGTGATGGAAGTAGTGAATAGTAAAAAAGGAGGAAGTAAATACAGTGATAAAACTGTTTTTGATGACGAATTTTTAACTGAAAGGGAAGCAGAGGTTTTAGAGTTAATCTGCAAACAACATAAAACCGCTGAAATTGCTGAAAAATTATTTATAAGCCCAAGAACTGTGGAAGTACACCGTAAAAATTTATTGGATAAAGCAGATGTGAAAAACGTAGCGGGACTTGTCATCTTCGCAATTAAAAATGAATTGGTGCCTCCCATTATTATTGAATAGATGCTTTTAGCTTATCTAGTAAGAAATGCTGCAAACAGTTACACATTATTCGCTTCACTTTTTAGCCCCAGGTTTATTAGCGTGGATTTTTTTCAGAAATAACTGGAAACGCGCTTGGCTCATTATGATTGCCACCATGCTTGTCGATCTGGATCATTTGCTGGCAGACCCTATTTTTTCTCCCGGAAGGTGTAGTATCGGGTTTCATCCACTGCATTCCTATTATGCCATTTGTGTTTATTTGGTGTTTTTATTCTTCAAAAAAACCAGAATTATTGCGGTAGGATTGTTGTTTCATATGGTAACAGATTTTATTGATTGCTGGTGGATGAAATAATACTTTTTTTCTGAAAACGGTATAAATAAAAAATTACTATCTTTCCTTTTTATTCAACTCCCTTGTTTTAAATACTAAAAAATATGCTCACAAAAGTATATGGGAGTGCTGTTTTTGGCGTAGAAGCCACAACTATTACTGTTGAAGTAAATACTGATATTGGAGTTGGCTACCATTTAGTTGGTCTGCCAGATAATGCTATTAAAGAAAGTAATTACCGCATTGCTGCTGCCTTACAAAACAACGGATTTAAAATTCCTGGAAAAAAAATAACTCTAAACATGGCTCCGGCCGATCTTCGAAAAGAAGGCTCGGCTTACGATCTTACCTTGGCTATTGGAATATTAGTTTCTACTGGACAGATAAAAGAAAATCATCCCCTTTCAGAATACATTATTATGGGCGAACTTTCTCTAGATGGAAGTTTACAGCCTATTCGTGGTGCTTTGCCTATCGCTATAAAAGCTAAAGAAGAAGGGTTTAAAGGTTTTATTCTCCCCAAACAAAATGAAAAAGAAGCTGCAATTGTTGATGGGTTGGAAGTATACGGCGTAGAAACTATAAAAGAAGTAATCGATTTTTTCAATGCTGAAATTCCTCTAGAACAATCCATCGTTGATATGGAAGCTGAGTTCTATGAACATCTTGAAAACCCAGAATTCGACTTTAGCGACGTAAAAGGCCAAGAAAGTATTAAGCGTTGTATGGAAATCGCTGCCGCTGGTGGACATAATATAATATTAATTGGCCCTCCAGGCTCGGGTAAAACCATGTTGGCAAAGCGTTTGCCCAGTATTTTACCTCCATTGACTATTAATGAAGCGTTAGAAACTACCAAAATACACAGTGTTGCCGGAAGAACGAAACAAAAAGGAGGGATAATGACTTCACGCCCTTTTAGAAGTCCCCACCATACAATTAGTGATGTAGCACTGGTCGGCGGCGGACAATACCCCCAGCCAGGGGAAATTTCATTGGCACATAATGGTGTTTTGTTTTTAGACGAATTACCTGAATTTAAGCGAAGCGTCCTCGAAGTAATGCGACAACCGCTAGAAGACCGCGATGTAACCATTTCACGAGCACGATTTACAGTTACATATCCGTCCAGCTTCATGTTAGTTGCGAGTATGAACCCCAGTCCTAGTGGATATTTTAACGATCCAGATGCGCCAATAACTTCTTCACCAGCCGAAATGCAACGTTATTTAGGCAAGATTTCGGGTCCGTTACTAGACCGAATTGATATTCATATAGAAGTAACTCCTGTGCCTTTTGAAAAATTGAGCGAAGAAAGAAAAGGCGAAGCGAGCATCATCATACGAGAGCGAGTTACACAGGCCAGAAAATTACAGTCAAAACGTTTTGAAGAGTTTGAAAATATCCATTATAATGCGCAAATGGGCGTTAAGCAAATACGAACCTTTTGTAAATTAGATGAAGCTTCCTTACAACTATTGAAAACAGCTATGGAACGCCTTAACCTTTCCGCTCGAGCGTACGACCGTATTTTAAAGGTATCTAGAACGATTGCCGATTTAGATAATTCAGAAAATATAACGGGTAATCATATTTCCGAAGCTATTCAATATAGAAGCTTGGATCGTGACGGTTGGTTTGGTTAATTTTTAACTAATTTTTATTATAAAGGAATAAAATATTTAATTTACCCCAAAATATACTTTAATGAAACTGTGTTACTTTTTACTTTTTTTTATTTGTAGTTTACATATACATGCACAAATAATAGAATTTACAGACCAAAATTTGAAAAATAGATTAGTAAATACTAATTGCGTCATTACTTCACCAAATGGCTCATTACCTACAGAAGATGCAGATATTAATGATGATGGTGAAATAGATATTTACGAAGCTCAAGAAGTAAGATACTTGTCTTTAAAAAATAGTGAGATCTCTTCAATAGATGAAATTGGTTATTTTATTAATTTGGAACGTCTTTTAATTTACGGTAATCAAATTTCTACAGCAAACTTTAGTTCAAATGTTCAGCTCAAAACTTTAGATATCAAAAATAATTCTCTAACGAGTTTAAATTTTTCTGAAAATCAACACATAAGGACAGTGATTGCAGATGATAATGAATTACAAGAACTTACTTTATTAGATAATCAGGAATTAATACATTTAAATGTTTCTGGTAATGATTTTAGTGACTTATACTTAAATGAAGCTCCTAATTTAATTCATTTAAATTTTAGCTTTAATCCTAATATTTTGAATATAGACTTAGCTAGTAATGTTAATTTAACAGAATTATATGTTACGGGAAACAACTTAACCCAATTAGATTTATCTCAAAATATAGAATTAGAAATATTGAATTGTGCTGTTAATGAACTTCAATCTCTTAATTTAAGTCACAACACTAATTTACGTTCCTTAAATTGTGCTTATAATGAACTTACGGAAATATTAACGAATAGTAATCAACTAGATAATATAAATTGTGACTATAACAACCTTACTGAGATAGATATTTCAAATAGTAAAATGTTATATAACTTTAGCGCTGAACATAATTCACTCACTTCATTAGATATTACTTCAAATCACTTACTTAAAACTTTAGCAATTAACAATAACGCCTTAGAAACTTTGTTTATTAAAAACGGTAGTTCTTTAGTCTCTTTAGGTTTTGATAATAATCCTGATATAAGATTTATTTGTATAGATAGTGAGATAAATGGTTCGTTAGTGGAGTATTTTCAAGTGACAAATAAGCTTGAAGATTATGGATATGTAGATTGCCAAGTTAATTCATATTGTTCTTTTGTTCCAGGGGGGGGATATTATGATGTAATAGGAGAAACCAGGTTTGATATTGATGGAAATGGATGTAACATTACAGATGCTATTTATCCTTATTTAAAACTTAAAGTGTCTAATGGAACTGAAGAGGCAATTTTTATAGCAAATGGAGAAGGTAACTATAAAATTCCTTTGCAAGAAGGGCCTCACACATTTGTGCCAATGCTGGAAGAGATATCATATTTCACAATTGATCCTAGTATTGTACAACTAGATATCCCTACGGGACAAAACCCACATATTCAAAACTACTGTATAGTACCCGATGGAATACATGATGACTTAGAAATAACAATTGTTCCCTTAGAGCAAGCAGTACCAGGATTTGATTGTAGATATAAAATTATATATAAAAATAAAGGGAATACTACCCTTTCTGGAGAAGTGAAATTAACCTTTCAAGATGAATTTATGGATTTTTTAAATGCTACACCTTCTGAAAATTCACAATCTACAGATACTATTAATTGGATTTTTAATGATCTATTACCTTTTCAAACCAACGAAATTGAGGTTGCAATGCATTTAAATGCTCCAACCGATGTGCCTCCGTTAAACGGAGGTGAAATATTAAATTTTAAAACGTCAATTTTTCCCCAAGAAAATGATGAAACCATAGAAGACAATACTTTCACTTTAGAACAAACTGTTTTCAACTCTATGGATCCAAATGACATTAAATGTTTACAAGGCAATACTCTACCAGTAAATAAGATTGGAGACTATATTCACTATTTAATTCGCTTTGAAAACTTAGGAACAGTAAACGCTAGAAATATTGTAATTAAGGATGTTTTAAATACAGAAACCCTCAATCCATTGTCTATAGTTCCATTAAGTTCAAGCCATAATTTTGTTACTAGATTAAAAAATGACAATATATTAGAGTTTGTTTTTGAAGATATTCAATTACCCTTTACATCGCCAAATAATAAAGGCTTTGTTTTATTTAAGATAAAAACTAGAGGAAACTTACAGGTTGGGGAAAATATTATGAATAATGCTGAAATATATTTTGACTATAATTTCCCCATTGAAACCAATACTGAAAACACTGAAATTACTGAAGAAACCTTATCTATTTATGACTATAAATCGGGTGTAAATATTTATCCCAATCCTGCTAATAATATGTTATTTATTGAATTTTTACTTACATCAATAAAAAAACCTTCTCAAGTACTAATATTTGATTTAACGGGGAAACTATTAAAAAAGGAATTAATTGAAAGTAAAACTAATAAATTAGACATTTCAAATTTTTCAGCAGGAGTTTATTTAATAAAGATAGTTATTGATGAAAAAATAATTACAAAGAAAATAGTTGTTAATTGATTTAACATTTCGTTAAGATTTCAGCAAAACTGCAGTTGTATCTTTAGCGCTTACAAAACTAAACCAATATGATTGCAAAAAACAAAATTAAAATTACAGTTATTGCTCTGCTTGCAGTGGCTTTTACTTTTACTTCCTGTAAAAATGAAGAAACTGAAACCACAGAAGAAAGTGCTTCACTTTCTGTCGATTTTGAAAAGTATGAACTTGAAAACGGTCTGGATGTCGTGTTACACCAAGATAAAAGTGACCCGATTGTTTCAGTTGCCATTCAATATGGCGTAGGTTCTAACCGTGAAAAAACGGGCCGTACTGGTTTTGCTCACCTATTTGAGCATATGCTATTTCAAGAATCTGAGAACGTTCCACAAGATCAGTTTTTCAAAAAGATTCAAGATGCTGGCGGTACATTAAACGGCGGTACTTGGAAAGATGGAACTATTTACTACGAAGTGGTACCTAAAAATGCCATGGAAATGGTAATGTGGTTAGAAAGTGACCGTATGGGATACTTTATTAATACAGTTACCGAGTCTGCTTTTTATAACCAACAAGAAGTGGTTCAAAACGAAAAGAGACAACGTGTAGATAATAATCCTTATGGCCACACTGGTTGGGTAATCGATAAAAATATCTATCCAGAAGGACATCCTTACAATTGGCAAGTTATTGGTGAATTAAAAGACCTTCAAAATTCAACTATAGAAGATGTTCGCGAATTTTACGATCGTTTTTACGGTCCTAATAATGCGACATTGGTGTTAGCAGGTGATTTTGAAACAGCCGAGGCTAAAGAAATGATTGAAAAGTATTTTGGCGAAATCAAAAAACGTCAAGAAGTTGAAAAAATGGAACCACAACCGGTTACTATTTCTGAAACCAAAAGACTGTACCACGAAGATAATTTTGCGAATGCACCACAACTAAATATGGTGTGGCCAACAGTTGAGCAATATACTGAGGATGCATATGCATTAGATTTCTTAGCTGAAATACTTTCCGATGGAAAAAAAGCACCATTGTATAAGGTATTGGTAAAAGAGAAAGACCTTACTTCAAGAACTAGCGCTTACAATAGTTCGCAAGAATTGGCGGGTGAATTCCGAATTAATATTACCGCTAATAACGGTGTTGACTTAGATAGCGTAGAAACTGGAATTAATGAAGCGATGGCGATGTTTGAAAAGAATGGCGTGACCGATCGTGATATCGAGCGTATTAAAGCTGGTTTAGAAACAGATTTTTACAATGGAATAAGTAGTGTATTAGGGAAATCATTCCAATTAGCACGTTATAACACATTTACTGGAGATCCTGGATTTATCGAAGATGATATTGAAAACATCAAAAAAGTAACCAAGGAAGATGTTATGCGTGTGTATAACGAGTACATAAAAGATAAGCCTTTTGTGTTGACAAGCTTCGTACCGAAAGGACAAATGGAGTTGATTGCTGAAAATTCAGAAAAAGCGCCAGTTGTAGAAGAAGAAATTAAGGAGAATGTAGAGAAGAATATTGAAGAATCAACTGAAGAAGTAGCTAAAACTCCTTCAAATTTTGATCGTTCTATTCAACCTGAGCAAGGTGCTACACCAGAATTAAGCATTCCAGATACTTGGACGGCAGAATTAGATAACGGATTAGAAGTATACGGAATTGAGCAAAATGAAATTCCAACGGTTAACTTCAGTTTAGTAATCGAAGGCGGACATTTAATGGACGATAAAAATAAAAATGGTGTTGCTAACTTAATGACAGATATTTTAATGGAGGGTACGCAAAACAAAACTCCAGAAGAGCTTGAAGAGGCCATTGATCTTCTAGGAGCTTCTATTAATATGTACACTACCAACGAGTCTATTGTAATTCGTGGAAACACATTAACACGTAACTTCGATAAAACAATGGATTTAGTAGAAGAAATTTTACTAGAACCACGTTGGGATGAAGAAGAATTGGGACGTGTTAAAACCAAAACAATCAACCAGATAAAACGTAATGCCGCGAATCCAAACAGGGTAGCGAGCAATGTCTATGATAAATTGTTGTACGGTGAAGACCATATTTTCAGCCTTCCAACAAGCGGAACGGAAGAATCTGTAGAAGCCATAGAAATGGCAGATTTAAAGTCCTTCTATAACAACAATTTTTCACCATCAATTAGTACATTTCACGTAGTTGGTAAAATAGACAAAGAAGAAACCTTAAAGCAACTTAATGGATTAAAAGAGCGATGGGCAGCAAAAGAAGTAACCATTCCAGAATATACAATTCCGGAAAGTCGTGATAAAGCTTCTTTGTATTTTGTAGATATTCCTAAAGCCAAGCAATCGGTTATCAATATTGGATATATCGCATTACCACGTACCGATAAGGATTTTTACCCTGTTGAGGTGATGAACTATAAATTAGGTGGTTCTTTTAGCGGAAATGTAAACCTTATTCTTCGTGAAGAAAAAGGATATACATATGGAGCACGTACGGGGTTCAGCGGAAGCAAAATTCCAGGAACGTTTACTGCTTCCTCTAGTGTTCGTACCAATACTACAGGTGAGTCTGTTCAAATATTTAAGGATCAGATCGCTAACTACAAAGAAGGAATCAGTAAGGAAGATCTAGATTTCACTAAAAATGCAATGATTAAATCGAACGCGCGTCGTTTTGAAACGCAATTCTCATTATTGGGTATGCTTCAAGAAATGAGCAGTTACGACCTTCCTTCAAATTATATTGAAAACGAAGAGAGCATCGTTAAAAACATGACGCTTGAGCAGCATAAAGAATTGGCAAATAAATACCTAGACGAGTCTAAAATGGCTTATTTGGTTGTTGGTGATGCTGAAACACAGTTTGCTCAATTTAAAGACATGGATTTTGATGAAGTTAAATTAATCAACAAAGAAGGTGAAGAAGTAAAACTGGAAGACGTTAAAATGTAATTCAGAATTCACTAAAAAGTAAAAGGGATACCAATTGGTATCCCTTTTTTTGTTTCTAAAACTTAAATAGAAACTATATTTAATATCTTTAATATTTTAATAGAAACTGTTTCTGAAATATCCTACTATGAAAAATGTCCTTTCCTTGTTTTTTTTACTTTCCATATTGGTGAGTTGTAATTCGTCCGAAGAAAAAAAGAGTCCTGAAAACAAAATGAAACATGAAAATAAGATTGAAACTAAAAACGAAACTGAAATTCAGCAATACGATTCTCCTTCCTTTACACTAGCTGAAGCCAATCAATTAATAGAACTTCCATTGCATTGTGTGGAAAATGAATATCCAAACAAACTGGGACAGACCATTGGCAGTGATGAAGATTTACAATCCCCAGAGGCGCTACACCCAATTTTTTATGGCTGTTTTGACTGGCATAGCGCTGTTCACGGTTATTGGTCTATGGTTACACTAGTAAAACAGTTTCCAGATATGGAAAAGGCAGATAGGGTTAAAGAGATACTTCAGAAAAATATTACGGCTAAAAATGTATCAAAAGAACTTGAGTATTTTCAAAAAGACATTAATAAAAGTTACGAACGTACTTATGGATGGGCATGGTTACTAAAACTTTCAGAAGCATTACACACTTGGGACGACCCAATGGCAAAACAATTGGCCGAAAACTTACAACCTTTAACAGACGAGATCGTTTCGAAATATAAAGAGTATCTACCTAAACTAGTCTATCCAATTAGAGTAGGGGAACATGCCAATACTGCTTTTGGATTGGCATTTGCGTGGGACTATGCTAATGCTACAGAGAACACTCAATTACAAATTCTTATTTCAAAACGAGCTAAAGAATTTTATTTAAACGATGAAGGTTGTCCTATGACATGGGAACCCAGCGGATACGATTTTCTTTCACCGTGTTTAGAAGAAGTGGATATCATGCGTCGTGTGCTTCCGAAGGAAGAATTTACAGGCTGGCTTGATTCTTTCTTACCAACTTTAGAAGATAAAAATTATCAACTTGAACCGGGGAAAGTAGGCGATAGGAGTGATGGAAAGTTGGTTCATCTAGATGGGCTTAATTTTAGCCGAGCTTGGGTGTTGTATGGCTTGGCAAATCAATATCCAGAGTATGAATACTTAAAAAATGTGGCAAATCAGCATATTTCATATTCCTACCCTAATTTGGTAGGCGATACCTACGAGGGCGGTCATTGGTTGGCAAGTTTCGCTATTTACGCTCTGCAACAAAACTAAAAACACAGGTGAAAAACATATTTAAAAATATAGGTCCAGGTGCATTAATAGCAGCGGCATTTATAGGTCCGGGAACCGTTACTGTCTGTGTTTTAACCGGTGTTGAATTTGGTTTCACATTGTTATGGGCTATGGTTTTATCGATCATTGCCACGATTGTGTTGCAAGAGATGGCCATTCGGTTAGGATTGGTATATGGAAAAGGTTTAGCGGAAGCGGTACGGAGCGAAATTCCTTTAAAAACGGTGCGAATTGTTGCTATACTCCTTATTCTTTCAGCAATATTAATAGGGAATGCCGCGTATGAAGCCGGGAACATCAGCGGCGGAATGTTAGGCTTAGAAACTATTTTTACGGAATCTACTGTTTTAATAGGTAGTTTAGAACTTAACTACTTAAGCATGTTAATAGCAGGAATTGCTTTTATTTTGCTTTTTATTGGAAATTATAAAGTAATTGAACGAAGTCTTGTCGTATTAGTCATATTGATGAGCATTTCATTTTTAGTAACAGCTATTGTAACCAATCCCAATTGGATAGAAGTCTTAAAGGGTATGTTTATGCCTTCAATCCCTAAAGAAGGTGTGCTAGCTATCATTGCTTTAGTAGGAACGACAGTGGTACCTTATAATCTGTTTTTACATGCCTCTTTGGTGAAGGAAAAATGGAATGGCAAAGAAGAATTACAAGCTGCCCGAACCGATTTATATGTATCTATCATTTTGGGCGGGTTGGTGTCTATTGCCATTATTATTTGTGCCGCTTCTATTAAAAATTCAGAAATTAGCAATGCAGCCGATTTGGCAAAAAGTATAGAACCGCTTTTTGGCAGCTTTGCAAAATACTTTTTAAGTATTGGTTTGTTTGCCGCCGGGATTTCCTCAGCAATTACAGCGCCTTTAGCAGCTGCATATGTAGCCAGAGGTTGCTTTGATTGGGAACTTAGTTTAAAATCTAAAAAATTTCGTGCCGTTTGGATGCTTGTATTGTTAACGGGTGTCATATTTTCTTCAGTAGGCTTCAAACCTATTGAAGTTATCCAATTTGCACAAGTAGCCAACGGAATTTTACTACCCGTAATTGCAGGGTTTTTAGTGTGGGTGGTTAATAAAGAATCAGTTTTAGGAACCTATAAAAATAATAAAGCTCAAAACGCTATAGGAATCATCATCGTACTTATTGCACTTGTGTTAGGCCTTCGAAGCCTCTCAAAAGTATTTTTTGATGTTTGATAGAATATAATAATTTTAGAAAAAGGTGGCTGAGTGATTTTATGGCGGAAGATACAGAATGAAACAGTAGACTTTCAATCCATAAAATTGTATCGAAGCTACCGATTAATTGATGATTATTTTTTACCTTAATGATAAATAATCAATGTGGCTGAGCCCTTCGACCATGCTCAGGACAGGCAGAGTCGAAGCCCAGGAGATAAAACTAGAAACTTGAATAAAGAAACCAAACATATAGACATCAACGCAGACCTAGGCGAAGGTAGTGGCTTTGACGAAGCCATCATGCCGTTAATCTCTTCGTGCAGTATTGCTTCTGGAGGGCATTTTGGAACAGAAAAAACAATGCGGACCGCTATTAGGTTGGCAAAGCAACACAACGTAAAAATTGGAGTGCATCCCTCGTTTCCCGACAAGGACAACTTTGGAAGAAAGATTATCACGATGACAAAAAACGAGTTGACACAAACCGTTTTTAATCAACTGATACAGTTTTTTGCACTCTGCGAAACCGAAGGAGCTACCATCAATCACGTAAAACTGCACGGCGCTCTGTATAATTATGCGGCGAAAGACGCCCCAACGGCAGATGCTGTAGTAGAAGCCGTATTGCAAACAAAAGTGCGTCCTAAATTGTACGTACAACACAACTCCGTTTTGCATCGCAAAGCAGAAAATTTATTGCCACTAGAATTTGAAGCTTTTATAGATAGGCGTTATAACAACGACCTCTCTTTGGTTTCACGGAGTGAAGAGGGAGCGCTTATAGAAAGTCCTAAAGACGCCTGGGAACAACTTTTTAAAATGGTTTCTGAAAGAAAAATTCAAACTATTAACAGTATGGCTAAACCAATTACTGCCTCCACATATTGCATTCACGGTGATAACCAACATTCGATTGAAATTTTGCATCACATCCACAAACAAATGAGGGTTAAAGGCTTAACTTTAGATCGATGAAACAACCAACTATAAAACCATTTGGCGAACAAGCCATATTGATTGAGTGGAAACCATCTGTTGACAATAAAACATTGACAGCTGTTTTACAGGTTAAGCAACTTGTTTTGCAAACCTATACAAAAGAGGTCCTTGAAACGGTCCCTGCGTACAGCTCATTGGCAGTGTTTTTAAAAAAAGGAGTGCAGCAATACGATTTTATCAATCAACTATCAAAAAAACTGAAAAAGATACCCAAAGCACAATCGGAAATTTCTCGGGTATTACATATTCCGGTTTGCTATAATCCAAAATTTGCGTTGGATATTGAAGACGTTGCAAAAACAAATAATTTAACTACTTCTGAAGTAATAGAACTTCATACCAAACCTACCTATAAAGTTTATTTTTTGGGATTTCTACCCGGTTTTCCGTACTTAGGTGGCTTAGACAAACGCTTACAAACACCACGGAAACAAACTCCAAGAGAAATAATCGAAGCTGGATCTGTTGCAATTGGTGGATCGCAAACGGGAGTCTATACTTCTTCTTCTCCTGGAGGGTGGAACATTATCGGTAAAAGTCCGCTAAACTATTTTTCAATAGAGAAGAACCCACCCGCTTTATTAAAAGCTGGAGATTTTATAAAATTTATCCCAATTTCAGAAGACGAATACCGTAAAATTAAAGTGGAAGTCGATGCAGATATCTACACAATAGGAGAGGAGGCAAAACATGGTTGAAGTATTAAAACCAGGTCTTTTTACAAGCATACAAGATAAAGGAAGAACGGGCTACCGTCGGTTGGGTGTGCCTCTAAGCGGAGCGATGGACACTGTTTCCGCGGCTATGGCTAATAAACTTTTGGACAACTCAACCCAAGCTGCCGTTATGGAATTTACGATGATGGGCCCTAGACTTCAATTTAAAGCTCCCACGTTTATAGCGATCTGCGGAGCTGGTTTTCATGCAACAATCAACGATGTGCCCATAGAGTTGGGTAAAGCCACAGAAATTTCTGAAAACAATGTTTTGAAAATTGACCATCCCGACTTTGGAAACTATGGTTATCTGGCAGTTTTAGGTGGTTTTAAAACTGAAATTATATTGGGTAGCCGAAGCTTTTATAACAACATCACAAAAAAGAAACGATTAGAGAAAGGAGATGTTTTGAAATTTTCAACTACTACTTCTAAAAAAATAGTTAGACATGCTTCTTTTTCAATAGATGAACATCATTTTAATGATGAAGCAATAGAAGTATATCCAGGACCTGAATTTGATTTACTTCCGAAGAAATTTCAGAAGATAATAATGGATACTACATTGAAAATAGGTTCACAAAGTAGTCGTATGGCGTATGTAATAGAAGGTTTGGAGGATATTTCAGCAAAAGAAATAATAACAGCTCCAGTGCAGCCAGGAACGGTGCAGTTGACGCCTTCAGGCAAAAGTGTGGTATTAATGCGCGATGCCCAAACTACTGGTGGTTATTCACGAATACTGCAATTAACAGAACAAGCTATTTGTAGACTTGCCCAAAAGCGGGTGGGAAAAACGGTTTATTTCAAATTAATCGAACACCTATAAAGACAACTGCGGCGCTTTGTTTTCTTCTATTTTCTTGGTGTTGATAATACTTTCAATTTCTTCAAACTGTTCGGTAAGTATGGGGTGTTTCAGTATCGCTTTCACATAATTTATGCTGCTTTTACTTAAATGGCGGGATAATGTTGGTTCATAATACTCCCAAGGCTCGAAGAAGGATTTATTTTGCTTCTCAGTAAGCGAAAGGATAAGGTTGTTCTCTTCAGAAAGAAATATTTTAAGAGTGTTTTCAATGTTTGCTGAAAGTATAAATCCATTTAAATGAGCTTCAATATCATTAAAAGTTACCTTATGCGGCATCATAATCTTGAAATACCGAGTGGAACCATCGCTTGTTTTTTCAAGGCTCGTAACGTAATCACTTAAATATCCGGGAATTTTATCAAGGTTTAAACCCGTTTCTAAATCGGCAATGATGTTGTCTGTCTCATTTTCGTTGATGGCAATGTGATCAATGTAATATTGTTTTTTGAATTTCTTTATTAGATGGTCTATATACAAGCTTTTACTATTAATTATCTCGATATACCCAATCTGTTTGTCTCCCAGTACTTTTTTGTCACGGGCTAAATAGTTATGAACATCCAGACACCCTAACAAGCCGCTATTGTCAATGGCCCCAGCATCGATAAAATAGCCATAACCAGGGATTTTTGCTGCCGGGCTGAAAACAGGAAAACGGTTGGTGGTTGATACTGCTTGATAATAGGGGATGGTTTCATTGTTGGTAAGATCGGCCAGATTTATTGCAAAAGGGAAGATTTCTTCAAAATTATTTTGCTTAACAGACCAAAGAATACCGCGACTACCTTGTGTTCCTGCTGTGTTCATTATCAATGAAGGAAAATAACCGTTTTTGTTAAATGCCTCTTTCCAATAATCCCTGAATGAGGTTTTAGAGAGCCTAGTGCTGTTTATATCTTGAATTTCATTCTGATACTTACGCATAGCATAATACGGCCGGTCACGTAAGCCAAAACGTTGACTAAAAGGCCATATTTTTCGGTAGGAATCGAGCCCGAACGTTAGGGAAAGATCTAGGGAGGTATAATTTTGTGCTGCCAGGTGGTCAATTTTCTTTTGAATTTCTTCAAAATCAAGCCCGTTTTCTTTATACAGTCCAGTATATAAAGCTAAACCCAAAGACCCGCCTGAGGCCCCAGAAAGCGCAATGGTCTGGTTTAGTAACTTGCCTTCAGTATTTTTTTGAAGCATATTTACTACATTTAGCGTCCAAACGTTGGCCTTAAGTCCGCCACCATGTGAAGCGATAAAAAACAGGGTGTTGTCATCTTTGGCTCGTAAACTGTCGATAAAAACAGCTTCGGTAATTTCGGTTTTTGAGTTTTTTACTCGATCCAGTTGGTGGGTTTTAACCTCAATAGGAGCAAAAAAAGTAATGATAAATAAGGCGATGACAGTTCCCAATACAATAAAGATTCCTTTGTATAATTGTGATCCAAAGAGATTGAGTTTTTTGGTTACAAAAAAGTATTTGCCCAAGCTTGCTACAATAAAATAATAGAAATAGAAAAATGCCAGTAGTATTGGTATTCCATTAAGCAGCGACCAGTCTTTAATACTCGCAATGGTTGAAAAAACGATGATGATAAACGCAACCAAAAAATTAAGGTTGTACATAACCAGGTAATTTTCAGAGCGTTCCAGGAAAAGTAGATTTTTAATGCAAAATTTAAAAGGAACAAATGCTTTGGAAGTGCCCATTGCATTGTAAACAAGTGTTAATTTGGTTCGCAATAACCTAAAAAACACGTAATTAAACATAAGGGCATAGCTGGTAAGAAGCAACAAAATAAACCCTCCGGGGCTAAAGTTGCCTACTAGTAACGTCAAAGCCAACAACAGAAAGCATGCAAGCGCCAAAATTACATACCAAATCCCTAGTTTTCTATAGAGCTTATTTATTTTATTGAGACTTTTTTGATGCTTTTTTTCTGAAGCTACACCTTCTTTGGCATCAAGTGTTTTTTTAAGTGCTGTAAATTTTTCCTTATAAAAGATGTAAACAACAAAGGGAACAAGTAGTAGCACGTACATAACACTCTTAACCGGTGCGAAGGGAAAGGAATCAAAAAGTAAGTTTGGTGAAAAACTACTGATTATAAAATGAACCCAAACACAATGGATCAATATTCCGATGGAATACCGTAGGTAATTAGCCCAGTTATCCGGCTTATAGTTAGATTCTGGGTTAGTCGTGAAAACAAAAATGGGAAACTTCTTAAAAGGCCAAAAGGGGATTGGATTGGTTTTGTGCCAATTGGTGTAATCTCTTGAATCATTTAAATCTGCCGCATAATAAGTGTAAATAGGGTAGTGAGAAAGAACCAAAGCCAAGGCATTAATAAGAAAGAAACATAGCAATAGAGAAAACTTGCTAGTTTCCATCATATCGACCAACATTGTCAATGCTTGATCCATTTGTGTTAATAACAACAGGATAATTACAATGACAATCAAGCTTAAAACAGCAGATTTAAAAAAGTTTTTAAATGAGCGTATAAAGTGATTGATTCCATTTACAAAATGGACAAAGATAGATGTCTTTTGTTTTTTTGTATTCATAAAACAACGGTAACTCGTTATTAAAGATACTTATTAATTATAGTTAAAATGAGTTGCATTCTTTTTTTTGTCACCACTGTTTATTGAAATAGGAGGGGTGAACAACCTTTTTTTTTCTGTTTTTAATTTGGATAATGTCACGCCGAAATTAAGCGTTTCAAAAATTGTTTTTTTAGAATATTCCTTTGAAGTTTCTTTAATTAATTTATGAAGTCCAAGCTGGAAATCTTCTAGATTTTTATGACAAAAAAACAGCATCCAAAAATATATTTTGTATTTTGATTCACGTAAGGATTTAGGTATCTTTAAAATATGCGTCTTACTCGTTTTAGGCGCGCCTAAAAATTTAATTAAAATATTTATAATGTTTTGATTATCAATTTTTTTAATTAAATTAATTAAAGTCTTAGTTTGATTTAAATTTGAGTTCACACTTATATTACTTTCTTCTATAATTACTATGTTTTCAATGCTTTTTTTATCTAAAAATGAAGTGTTTTCGAGTGTGCACATATGTATTTTAGTTTGTAAGAAAGACACTAATTCTTCTTCTATTTTGTTTGTATTTATTTCAGTTTTAATCATGATTTATTTGGTTTTATTTTGAGTATTATAAACTGTAATTTTCTATTTTTTTAACCTGAATAACTAAACTAGTTTAAAATAATTATATGCTAATTCCATGGTATCAATAGCAAGACTATTTTCTTTTTCTATCTGTTTTTTTACCGTCCATTTTACTGGATATGCACGTATAATATTCCAAGCTAAAACAGATTCTTTTTTACCGTTTACCAGTTTAACTTTTAAATCGGTTGGAGAAAATTGATATTGATCTATTGCTTTTTTACACCATTCAATCACTTTTAAATCTTTTAATAGTACTCCTTTTAATATAAGATTTGGAAAACGTGTTCGGGATGGAAAAAAATGTTTAAACTCTTTTTCTGGGTTTTTAACTAAGTTTTCAACATCTATATGAACCGTAAGACCAGAAACCGATTTGAATTGTGCATTGCTTTCTCTTTTTTCATTTTCAAAGAAATGAACATTAAGGTAAAATTGTTTTTGTGCAATTGTTTTGTTCATATTTTCAGCTTTTAATTTTGTTGCATCTTATATGTTAGTTGCATTGTGATAAACTCTGCGGGTCGTATCGGGGCGATACCAAGTTCAATTATTAAAAGGCCGTCCAGTATGTCGTTTTGTGTCATACTTTGCCCTAAGCCGATACTTACATAAAAAGCACGACTAGGAGTATTACCGCTTAAAGCACCATCTCGCCATTGAAGCATTAAAAAATTTT
This sequence comes from uncultured Marixanthomonas sp., assembly GCF_963974425.1. Lineage (NCBI taxonomy): Bacteria > Pseudomonadati > Bacteroidota > Flavobacteriia > Flavobacteriales > Flavobacteriaceae > Marixanthomonas > uncultured Marixanthomonas sp. The sequence goes on along the minus strand of NZ_CAXBCK010000010.1, from coordinate 61,818 downwards.
CGATTAGTACCTTTAATTTTTGCCAAGTGGTATTGTTGTTTTGTTCATTTAAATAACTGTTAACCACTCTGTTTATAGATGTTTCAACCATAATACCAAAGCGTCTTACCGAAACATACCGCCATTCATTATCATTACCTGCCAATGTACGAGCTCCCCATACCAAAATGCCACTACCTTGAAATTCCCTGATGGCATTAATTGATTTTCCTGAAGGGTGAACATTCAGGGTTTCTTGTTCGAGATCTGTTATACTTTGGGTGGTTTCTATACATCCATTTACTGAAACGTTTGCCGGCGCCTTCCATACACCTCTGTTTTTATCTACTCTTTCATAAATACCTGCCATCGCGCTACTTGATGGTAGGGTGACTGTCGTTTGGTCGAGCTGGCTTTTTATATCGTTAAACAAAATGGTATTTTCGTGACTTCCTCCAATTTTTAAGTCAGCAAGTGACAATCCGTTAAATGAGCCAAGGTTTTGAATTCCCGTTTCATCGACACTTGTATGTTCTATGGCTATATCACCATCTTTAAAAGCATACGGGAAAAGCGTTTTTAGATATGGATAATATATAGCACCGTATTTTAAAAGCTCGGTATCATTTCCTAAGGTGTTGGTATTACGTACTGTGGTAGGATTATTTTCGTAGGTGTCTGCAATTACAAACCGATCTTTAAGCTGTTTTGCTTGTTGCAATGCTTGGTGTATCAAATCATAGTAATTATAAGCAGTTGAAATGTTCACCGCATCTGGAAATACCAACAAAGTAGGTTCTTTATAATTTTCAAGGACAGAGAAACCATCCACAAGTTGGCTTTTTGAAACCGTTGTATTGTTATAATCTCCCACAGAAATTATGTAGCAGGATGTTCCGCCATTAATAAAGTATAGTTGTAAAGCATAATACATTGTAAATGGACTTGGAGCACTATTGTGTGTGCTTATTTTGCGGTCCTGTGTTTGTGTAAGGCCATTATTGTTTAATGTATCTGTAATAGTAACTGTGAGGTTTTTTTCGTTTTGTGATACCCCAAAGAAGTCTTCATACTCAAGAAGGGAGGATATTTTTGTAGGTAAGTTGGTGAGGTCTTGGCCACTTTTTTCAGCTTTTTCAGTATAGCCAATGAAAGCAGGAATGGCAGTTTCTACTTGTGTTATTGCGGTAGTGTTATAGCTTATGTTAGTACTATGGAAACTAAATGGTTTGCGGGGTTTTTTCATGTGCCTTTGCTTAATTAATGTAGATTTCATAAATTGTTTTGGTAATATTACCCAGCGGGTCTTTTTCAACGATGAGCCGGGTAGGGCAAGCTGGTGGTTGTTCCCGACTATTAAACTTGTAGTCAATCTTACCGTTTTTCACTAAAGGCAACTCGGTAGGTTCGGTTGAATGTACAAGCGTATTATTAAGTGCATTTTTATAGTGCCAAATGGTTTTGCGGTTGGCAAACTGAATTTTAAATTTTTTCGATTCAACGCTAAGTTCATCTTTCTTACTTAGTAATTTTCTTTTGTTAGCGGTATAAGTTTGCAAGTTGTCGTCTGTAATATTTAAAGAGATTACTCCAAATAGGCTTTCCATCTCTTCTTCTGAAAACTGCTTCCGTATGCTTTTCCAGGTGGTTTCAGAAATTTTAAAATCTGAAATGGGATGTTTTGTTTCTGCTACATCTATATACGTGAAATTATTGTTTTCTGAAGCAGGCTTTGTATTAGAAAAGTAAAAAGGAACAACAGGAATGGCATTTACTGTTGAGTAATTTTCAAATAAAAAGTCATTGATATATAGTAAAAAGGATAGGTTGAAGTTCTCTAAAACAGGAATTTTTGGAATGTAATTTTGCGCTTCTTCTGAAATCTCTTCAACCTGGATTAATAGTGTAAAACCTGTTTCGGTAGGTTTAAAAATTATCTTATGTGCATTAAGATAATGATATGTTTCTTCAGAAGGAACAACGTCAATAAACTCCCGTGCATCATAGTTGGAAAGTTGCTTTTCTTTTAGTTTTTCTGAAATATCAAAAGGAACGAGGCCATCATTTAAAAAATATTCGTGATAAATATCTAGGCTGCAAAGTGGTTTATATGTAATTAAAAAATTCAAGTTGTCTAATATTGGTACAACACAAATTTAAAGTGTAATTGTTTGTATTTCAGCAGGTAATTAACTTGAAAAATAGAAGGTTTTTCTTTAAAAAAATAGGCATATCCCTTAATAGCAAATAGGGAAAATCCTTATTTCAATGAGGGATTTTTCCTAATTCACACCTTTAATGTATCAACAAAGCAAGAAATTGTATACATTGCTTTACTAACTAACCAAAATTATAAAGATGGCTAAACCAGCAAAATGTATTAGTGTTGACCAGGCAAGACAATTGCAAGATAATTGGATAAGCACGAGAGCATTAGAAATTGAACGTGCCCAAGGGAATGTTGATACCCGTGAGTTTTTTTATACAGTAGATGAATTACAGGAGTATTTAGATTACGTTAAAGAGTTATCTAAAAAACAAAAAATCGATAACCCTGGAATCAGGATTTATTTTGCGGCTTATGATGACATTTCAGATGATAAAGCAACTGTTTTCTTAGCACCTACAGAAGGGGCTACACCGAGTTCTAATATTAATTATAATATTGATCCTTTTAATAAAAGTATAGGAGGTTGGCCGCCTAAAAGCTATTAAAACCTGTGTTATTTTGAAAGAATTCTTAGTATATGCCTTTCCTATTACAACTATAGAACTTTTGGCAGCTGTAGCGGGGCTTTTTTTGATTAGTAAGCGTAAAACCGATGCGGCAACAAAATATTTTATTTATTTTTTGTGTTTTACTGTTTTAGTTGAAATTGTGGGCTACTATGCACCACTAGCTTATTTTTCAGGTTATAAATTGTTCTACTTTGTAGAAGGAACCGTTTTTGAAAACAATTATTGGTTGTACAACATCAATTCAATAATTAGTTATGTTATATATGTAAGTTACTTTAAGTGGCAATTAAACAGTCCCAGAATCCGTACCTTTTTAAATGTAATATTGGTGCTTTTTGTGATTTCTTGTATGTTAAACTTGATTTTTTCAGACGTTTATTTTATAGCATTTTCTTCGTTTACTGAAGTAATAGGAACAATTTTGGTGTTATTTTCAATAAGTCTGTATTACTATCAACTGTTGAATAGCGATGAGATTTTAAAGTTTGATAAATCACTTCCTTTTTATATTTCTTTAGGGGCTATTTTATTACATTTGGTTTTGACTCCTGTATTTATTTATAGCCATCATTTTGATTCTGAAAGTCCCGAATTTGTAGAATTGTACAAAACCATACTCCTTTTTACAAACCTATTGGTATATTTACTTTATACTATCGGATTTGTTATATGTCTAAAGAAGAAAGGCTTCTCATAATATACTTTATTGCAATATTGGTGCTTACCGTTGTTGTATCAGTAGTATTCTTTATCGCATTTCAACGACGAAAAAATAAATTATTGTTACGGCAAGCCGAGCAAAAGCGGCAATTTGAGAATGAAATCTCAAAATCTAGAATTGAGATTCAAGAACAGACCCTTAAAAACATTGCGTGGGAGTTGCACGACAACATTGGCCAATTGCTTTCTGTAGCAAATATCCAATTGAATATGATACTACCAACACTTCCTACAGAATTCCATAATCAATTACTAGAAACTAAATCTGTTGTACAGGAAACCGTTACCGAAGTACGGAGTCTTTCAAAAACTCTAAATAATGATGTTGTGTATAAAAATGGATTAGTTGAATCATTAAAAGTTGAATTAGAGCGATTTAATCGCCTCGACTTTTTAAATGCAACTTTAGAGATAACTGGTAAAATAAAAGAAATAGATAGAACCAACGAAATAATAATTTTCCGAATCCTTCAAGAGTTTTCTACTAACGTATTAAAACACGCCCGAGCAACAGAATTATTTGTACATTTAAATTATACAGAAACCTTTTTTCAAATTGAAGCAAGAGATAACGGTATTGGTTTTGACATGTCAGAGCAAAAAGGGAATTCTGGAATGGAAACCATGAAAAGCCGCGCTGAACTGTTAAAAGCTCAATTTTCGATAGATTCTAAAAAACAGGAAGGAACAATTTTACGCTTAAATTACCCTTATAAAAATGAATAAAACAACTTCTCACAACATAGTAATAGTAGATGATCATTCCTTGTTTGCTAGTTCATTAGAGAAACTAGTGAACTCTTTTGAAGAGTTTAATGTACTCTATCATGCCAAGAATGGTAAAGACTTGCAGCAAAAACTAAAACAGTACTCAGAGGTTCCTGAACTAATTTTATTAGACCTCAATATGCCAGTAATGGATGGTTTTGAGACGATGGAATGGTTACATGAAAACCAAAAAAGCATTAAAGTATTGGCGCTTACCATGGAAGATGATGAAAGAAAAATACTTAAAATGTTGAGTTTGGGTGCCAAGGGGTATTTGCTAAAAGATATTCATCCCGATAAACTAAATGAGGCCTTAGTGCAAACACTTAAAAAAGGATATTATCATTCAGAAAAAGTAGCTGAATCCTTGTTACATTCTTTACATTCAGATGAAACTGAAAAACCAGCATTTAAAGAACGGGAAATTGATTTTATGAAGTTAGCTTGTAGTGAAATGACCTATAAAGAAATTGCTGATAAAATGAATTTGAGCCCGAAAACCATTGATGGCTATCGCCAAGAACTTTTCAATAAATTGGATATTAAAAATAGGGTGGGCTTGGTGATTTATGCTTTAAAAAATGAGATTACAAAAATTTAATCACAGGCTTTCCATAACGGATCTTTAGGCAAAGGAGCAATAATGGTAAGTTTTTCTTTTTTAACGGGATGTACAAAGGTTAGCTTCCTAGAGTGCAAGTGAATACTCGCGTCTTTATTACTTCGGTCAAAACCGTATTTTAAATCACCTTTTATAGGGCTGCCTATTGCTGAAAGTTGGGAGCGTATTTGGTGATGACGTCCAGTTTCTAATTTTACTTCCAGCAAAAAATAATTATCCAACTTCTTTATAACCTGATAGTGGAGTATTCCTTTCTTACTATCAGGGACTTCGTTTATATGAGAATATGATTTGTTTTGCTTCGGATTTCTTTTCAAATAATGTATTAGGGTATCTGAAGCTTTTGGCGGTTCATTTTTAACTATGGACCAATAGGTTTTTTCAGTATCACGTTCAGCAAATAATTTATTTAAACGTGATAGGGCTTTCGAGGTACGTGCAAAAACAACAACCCCACTTGTAGGTCGGTCTAACCTATGTACCACGCCCAAATAAACAGCTCCAGGTTTATTGTATTTTTCAGCAATATATTCTTTAACAACTTCTGAAAGTGGTTTGTCACCAGTTTTATCACCTTGAACAATATCACCTGCACGTTTATTTACGATAAGCAGGTGATTGTCTTCAAATAAAACTTGTAAGTTATCTTTTGTAGATATGATTTTTTTTAAACTCAGCGGAATATTCTTTTGAAAATAAGTACTAGTATTGCTCTTTATCGCTAGGGAAATTACCGCTTTTTACATCATCAATGTAATTTTTAAAAGCGCCCGTCATTTCGGCATATAAATCTAAATACCGACGTAAAAAACGAGGATTGAACTCATGAGTCATCCCGACCATATCGTGTGTAACCAAAACTTGTCCATCCACTTCATTTCCGGCACCTATTCCTATAATTGGAATAGTTAATTCTTTGGCTACTTCAGCAGCTAATTTGGCAGGAACTTTTTCAAGTACAATAGCAAAACAGCCTATTTTTTCCAATAATTTAGCGTCAGCTTTTAGTTTTTCGGCTTCTTCATCTTCTTTTGCACGAACAGTGTAGGTTCCAAATTTATATATGGATTGTGGCGTAAGTCCTAAATGACCCATTACAGGAATTCCGGCGTTTAAAATTCGTTTAACCGATTCTTTTATTTCTTTCCCGCCTTCTAGTTTTACTGCGTGACCGCCGCTTTCTTTCATAATCCGAATAGCAGAGCGTAGCGCTTCTTTTGGGTCACTTTGGTAACTTCCGAAGGGAATATCAACAACAACCAGACTTCGTTCAATGGCTCTCACTACTGAACTGGCGTGGTAAATCATTTGGTCTAAGGTGATTGGCAACGTGGTTTCATGTCCAGCCATAACATTGGAGGCCGAATCACCTACTAGTATGACGTCTATGCCCGAGCCATCCACAATTTTTGCCATAGTAAAATCGTAGGCGGTGAGCATGGATATTTTTTCACCTTTCTTTTTCATATCCACCAAAGTTTTGGTGGTAATACGTTTGTATTCTTTTTTTGCGATCGACATATTTTTTTTCTTATTCTATCAATTAGAGTATAAAAATACTAATTTTGAAAGGAACCAAATAAATTTCTTAATATGAAAACTGTACTTTATCTGTTGTTTTTATTTACTCTGACTTCAGTTTTTGCTCAAAACGAACTTTCAGAAAACAATGCAAAAATAATTATAGGTGAATTTTTTAGAGGATTTCACGAGCGCGATACCGTTAGGATGAAAAGTGTCACTTCACCTCATTTACAATTGCGTACGTTTTATCTATCTAAAGATGGGGAAAACAAGGTGCGTTATTTGCGAATTGAAGATTTTTTAAAAGCTGTGGCAGCAAGACCTGAAGACCAAAAATGGGAAGAACGGTTACTAGATTACCAAGTACAGTCTGATGGTAACTTGGCTCATGTTTGGACACCGTATGAGTTTTACTTAAATGATGCGTTTAGCCATTGTGGGGCAAATTCGTTTACATTAACCTATACCGATGAAGGTTGGAAAATTATTTTAGTTTTAGACTCTAGGCGAATAGGTAGTTGCGATAATTAATGTAGCGTTAACAATCGCTCATATTTACACGTACCGCTAAGCCACCTTCGCTGGTTTCTTTGTATTTATTGCTCATATCTTTAGCAGTTTCCCACATCGTTTCAATAACCTTGTCTAATGGGACTTTTGCAGAAAGTGGATCACTATCAAGCGCCATCTCGCAAGCGTTAATGGCTTTTATAGCTCCCATAGCGTTTCGTTCAATACATGGTATTTGCACCAAACCGGCAATAGGATCACAGGTTAATCCGAGATGATGTTCCATAGCTATTTCAGCAGCCATTAAACATTGTTCTGGAGTTCCGCCCATTAATTCGGTCAAGGCACCAGCTGCCATTGAAGAAGAAACGCCAATCTCTGCTTGGCAACCGCCCATAGCAGCTGAAATGGTAGCTCCCTTTTTAAACAGGCTGCCAATTTCACCCGCAACTAACATAAACTTGCGAATATCTTTAAAATCAGCTTTATGGTTTTCAATAACCATATAATACATAATTACAGCTGGAATAACACCGGCACTTCCGTTTGTAGGTGCGGTAACCACTCTTCCTAACGAAGCATTTACTTCGTTAACCGAAAGTGCAAAACAGGATACCCATTTCAATATTTGTCTAAACTTTACTTCTGTACTTCTAATGGCTTCAATCCATTCTTGAGCATCATTATATGGGGCATCGCCTATTAAGTTCTTATGCATGTCAAAAGCACGTCGTTTTACATTAAGTCCGCCTGGTAATTTTCCTTCTGTATGGCAGCCTACATACATAGAATCTAGCATAACATTCCATATTTTTTGTAGACCCTCGTTTATTTCTTCTTCTGAACGAAGCGATTTTTCATTTTCCAGAACAATTTCGCTAATGGATTTCCCTTCGGCTTTACAATTAGATAGCAACTCAACACCGCTATGGACAGGAAACGGAAATTGTGCAAATTTCTGCTCCTTCATTTTTTTGTTCTTCCGTTCTTTCTTAATTACAAAACCACCACCAATAGAGTAGAAGGTAGCTGTTTTTTTAGAACCGTTAGTTAAATATGCATGAAATGTAATTCCGTTAGGATGAAAATCTAAAAATTTTCTGTTGAATTTAATATGTTCTTTTGGATTGAAATCAATCTCTTTTTCATCATTCAACCTAAGTTTATGGTTTGATGTGATAAAATCGATGGTCTCGTCAATTTTTTCAATAGGAAAAGTTACCGGGTCAAAACCACATAAACCAAGCATTGTAGCAACATCGGTAGCATGGCCTTTTCCAGTAAGAGATAGCGAACCGTATAAATTCACCTGCACTTTTTCTACTTGATTAAAATGACCTTTCTCAATCAATTCATCGACCCAACGTTCTGCAGCACGCCAAGGCCCTAAAGTGTGCGAACTTGAAGGTCCCACACCAATCTTTAACATATCAAAAACACTTATACTTTCCATAGGCTATAATATAACACAAATGTAAATTTTCTTTTATAGATTTTTGTTGAAAAGTATATGGAAATAATCCTATTTTTAAATGGATTATTTCCTAATTTTGTTTCTATGGAAATTACAACCTCTGGAAAATTACAGAAAGTGAAAAACCGCCATGCGCCTGAAGTCTCTAAACAAACAGGCTTTCCTAGCGCGGCTACACATTATTTAGAAGCACCTATCGATTTGCACAAAGAATTGATGCACAATCAGGATGCTACTTTTTTTATCCGGGTTGATGGTGATGGGTATACGGCATTCAAAATACATCATAACGATGTACTAATTGTAGACCGTTCTCTTAAGGCAACCCCCAATAGGCTCGCTTTGGTGGTTATAAATGGTGAGTTTTTATTGGTTCGTATTTCAGAAAAACCTTCAGAAGAAGAATATACCTTGTGGGGTGTTGTTACATACATAATTCATAATGCGCTATGATAGCTATGGTCGACTGCAATAGTTTTTACGCGTCGTGCGAACAAGTATTCCGTCCAGATTTGTGGGGGAAACCAGTAGTGGTATTAAGTAATAATGACGGTTGTATAATTGCAGCAAATAAGGAAGCAAAAGCGATAACCGACATCCCAATGTTTGAGCCGGTCTTCAAAATAAAAGATCAATTGATAAAAAACCGAGTAACGTTCTTCTCTTCCAATTACACTTTGTATGGCGAAATGTCGCAACGGGTTATGAATATATTAAAAACCTTTTCACCTATGGTTGAGGTGTACAGTATTGATGAATCTTTCGTAGAAGTAAGCGGGATGGATTACTTAAACCTTGAAAACTATGGACATGAAATAAAAGATACCATTAAACAATTAACCGGTTTGCCGGTAGGAGTGGGGATAGCGCCCACCAAGGTATTAGCAAAGTTAGCTAATAAAATGGCAAAGAAGATAGAAGGCTATGATCACGTATGTATAATTGATTCTGAAGAAAAACGGATTAAAGCCTTGCAGTGGGCAAAAACAAAAGACGTTTGGGGGTTGGGGAGAAAACACGTAGAGCGATTGAAGAATATAGGGGTATTTACGGCCTATGAATTTACCCAAAAGCCACTCGCTTGGGTTCGCAAAGAAATGACCGTGGTGGGTGAGCGATTATGGAGAGAATTACAAGGTGAACCGTGCATAGAGTTTACAGAAGTGCCTAAACCCAAAAAAGGAATCGGCACTGCTAAATCATTCGGAAAAAAACTGGAAGACTTGGAGCGTATCGAGGAAGCCTGCGCGTATTATATAAGTGAAGTGAGCGAAGTGCTACGTGCTCAAAATTCCTGTGCCACCTATGTACAGGTGTTTGTACATACCAATTACCATAGCAATGTTGATAAGCAATATTCTAATAGTATAACGGCAACGATGCCAATTCCTACCAATAATACGTTTCAGTTGATTTCTGAAGCGCGAAAAGCATTACATGAAATATACAAACCAGGCTATCGCTATAAAAAAGTAGGAGTGAATTTAAGCGGAATCATTCCGCAGGAATATGTGCAAGGTAATTTGTTTCATCAGCCATCTAAATTAAATAACCATAAGCTTATTCAAACGTTCGATAAGCTGAACAATAAGTATGGAAAGTCTACCGTAGCTTCAGCGATGACCGGAACACGTATGAACGAATGGGAACTCATTAAAAAAGAACGAAGTCCGCGATATACTACACAGTGGGAAGAATTGCTGAAAATTGAAGCTAAATAGCCGTAATACCAATCCCTCCATCAACTGAAATATTTTGTCCAGTAATGTACGATGATTTATCCATCGCTAAAAAAGCAATCACATTTGCCATTTCTTCAGCTTGTGCAACACGACCTAGTGGTGTGTGTTTTAAAACGGGTTCAATACGCTCCTTAATTTTAAGAAGTCCTTCCGTAAGCGGGGTTTGAGTAAACCAAGGCGACATGGCGTTGACGCGGATTCCATCTTTAGCCCATTCAGCAGCAAGGTTTTTAGTTTGCATCACCAACCCGGCTTTCGACATGCCGTAGGGAGATCCCGTATTCGTATCTAACACTCCAGAAACAGACGCAACGTTGACAATGGTTGCCTTACCGGGTTTTTGAAGAAACGGATGCAGTTTTCTGCTCAACTCAAAAGGTGCCGTCATATTAATGGCAATAACTTTTGAGATTTCTTCTTCTGAATAATCCAATGCTTTTTTTCGAATATTGATTCCTGCATTGTTTACAAGAATGTCCAAAGTATCCCAACGTTTTCGTACTTCGGAAACAATTGCTTCAATGCCGTCATTTTCTGAAACATCACTAACGACTCCAAAAGCGGCATGATTCTCTTTTTGTAGCTCGCCTTCAAAAGCTTTTACATCTTTTTCACTCCGTGCTGTAAAAATCACATCGGCACCGAGTGAAAGAAACTCTAAAACCGTTGCTTTACCAATTCCTTTGGTGCCTCCAGTTATAACCGTTTTTTTACCTTTTAAATTCCACATAATTATATTTTAAAATTAAAAAACCTTCCGCTGCATTCATATCGAAAGTAACGGAAGGTGTGTTGTGTCTTTATTCTCTACGGAGTTAAAACGACTCTAAAACGAGCTTCGTTGTTCATCATTTTTTCAAATGCTTCGGCAACATCGTCTAACTTGTATGTTTCAATCATTGGTTTAGTGTCAGTCAAAGCGCTAAAGTTAAGCGTATCTTCACTTTCAATTGCGGTACCACTTGGCCATCCGGTAACCGATTTGCGAGCCATCAATAGTTGCATAGGTGATACTTCTACAGCATCAGGTGTAGCACCTATACAGATTAATTGTCCGTCAATACCCAATCCATCAATAACAGACGAGATTGCATCAGCGTGTGGTGCAGTAGCAACAATTAACTTTGCGCCGCCTAATTTTTGCAATTCCTCAACAGCATTTTGTTCCTTGATATTAATGTAGTGATGTGCTCCTAAGTCTTTTGCTAACTTCTTTTTATCATCACTCGTGGAAAGAGCTACGGTTTTCATCCCCATTTTATTGGCATATTGAACGGCTAAGTGCCCTAAACCACCAATACCTTGAACAGCTACCACATCTCCGGCTTTTACATTACTATTTCGCATGGCGTTGTATACGGTAATTCCGGCGCATAATAAAGGGGCGGCTTCTTCACTGGAAAGCTCTTCAGGAATGCTAGCAACCGCTTCTTGAGGCGCAGTCATATATTCGGCATAGCCACCATCATAAGAGATTCCACAAACTTGAGCATTTTCACAGTTAATAAACATACCACGACGGCAAGGTTCGCAATTAAAACAGTGACCTCCGTGCCAGCCTACACCAACGCGTTGCCCTTTTTCCCAGTTGGAGACGTTACTGCCAACACTTTCAACAATTCCCACTACTTCGTGACCGGGAACACGTGGATATTCTAAACCGGGGAATCCGCCTGCTTTTACAAAATTATCACTGTGGCAAATTCCGCAGGCTTCTACTTTTAGTAAGACTTCATTTTCTTTTGGGGAAGGTTTATCGAGTTCTACTATTTTAAAATCACCTCCTGCTTCTTGTACTTGTACTGCTTTCATAGTTCTTTTTTTTGAGACTTGAAGATACAAAGAGTAAACGTGTTATTATTTTAAAGCTGTGTTAAACCCTAAACAGGAATGGTTAGTTAGAAATCACATATGTAAACAATAGCATAATTCCGATTGCAAACGCATTATTAAGAAAGTGAAGTAAAATAGGCCAAATTAGCACGCCTGTTTTAATTTTTAGCCAACCGGCAATCCCACCAAGAACAATTCGTGGAACAATCATAGCAAATAATGCTGCATTAATGAGAAAAGACTCTACATAGTTATAAATATGTGCCATTCCGAAGATTACAGAAGTAATAACCAAAACTACTAATACGTACTTGCCAAGAAAATTTTGAATACCTACAAGCGCTTTTTTAGGTACAAGAAATTGCAACAGATAATAGGTGCCAATAAAAACTGCGAACATTATTAACAGCCGGATATACCAATCTGTTAGTCCTTCCGAAAAACCCATAAAAAGAAAGCTGAGCCAACCACTTATAAATAGCAACAAGTCTTCATAGCTGGGCTTTATAAGAGAGCGGAACATGATTTCTTCAAAAATGGGCGCAATGATTACTGCGGAAATAAGCAGTTGTATGGGTTGGTTATTGAGCATTTCTAGTAGACGTTCCTGCTTGTATTCGTTGTTTATAAGCTCAGGAAACCATTTTGACAATAGACCCAAAATTATAAAAAACGAAAAATAAAACGCCCAAACTAGCAAGTAGCTTTTAACTAATAGTTTTGCACCTTCTTTTACGGTATATGTTTTTGTTGCAATCATATTTTTAAAGGAAGCAGCAAAAGTAAAGGAATAAATTGTCTTAAACAGATATACATTTGCAAGAGGGATAGTGTAATGGTACCGTGTACCCACGAAAGCCCGACCGTACCCTGGGCGAAGCCAAAGGGTAGGGGCTTGCCATAAAAAGACCTACTAAAACTGTCAATTTATTAGAAAATATGACACCCTGTCATAAAGTTTCTGATGGCATAATCATTGACTTATACATAGCGAATTAAAAATTTGAATTAGTAAAACAATAACTATAACACTATGAGTAAAATAATTGGAATCGACTTAGGTACAACCAACTCCTGCGTTGCTGTAATGGAAGGTAGCGAGCCAACGGTAATACCTAACGCCGAAGGAAAACGAACTACTCCCTCAGTAATCGCCTTTGTGGAAGGTGGCGAAATTAAGGTTGGTGACCCTGCAAAGCGTCAGGCTGTTACAAACCCTAAGAAGACTATATCTTCCATTAAGAGATTTATGGGGAATAAGTTTTCCGAATCAAAAAAAGAAATTGATAACGCTGCTTACGATGTAGAAAAAGGCGATAATAACACACCACGTGTTAAAATCGATGATCGTATGTACACGCCACAAGAGCTGAGTGCGATGATTCTTCAGAAAATGAAGAAAACCGCTGAAGATTACCTTGGGCAAGATGTAGACCGTGCTGTAATTACAGTTCCGGCTTACTTTAACGATAGTCAGCGTCAAGCAACAAAAGAAGCTGGTGAAATCGCTGGTCTTAAAGTAGAACGTATTATTAACGAGCCTACAGCGGCTGCGTTAGCATACGGACTTGATAAAAAAGACAGCGACCAGAAAATTGTAGTATTTGACTTTGGTGGTGGTACACACGATGTTAGTATCCTTGAATTAGGAGACGGCGTTTTTGAAGTACTTTCTACCGATGGTGATACACATTTAGGTGGTGACGATGTTGATAGCAAAATCATTAACTGGTTAGCAGATGAGTTTCAAAAGGAAGAAGATTTAGATCTTCGTAAAGACGCTATGGCGTTACAACGTTTGAAAGAAGCTGCTGAAAAAGCTAAGATTGAATTATCATCTTCTACACAAACTGAAATTAACTTGCCTTACGTAACTGCTACTAGCAGTGGACCAAAACACTTAGTAAAAACGTTAACACGTTCTAAGTTCGAGCAATTAATTGACGATCTAGTAAAAAGAACTATCACTCCTTGTGAGAAAGCTATGAAAGCAGCTGGTCTTTCTAAGAGTGATATTGACGAAATAATTTTAGTAGGTGGATCAACACGTATTCCTGCTGTACAAGAAGCTGTAAAGAATTTCTTCGGAAAAGCGGCTAGTAAAGGAGTAAACCCTGATGAGGTTGTTGCAGTTGGAGCAGCTATTCAAGGTGGTGTGTTAACTGGTGATGTAAAAGATGTATTGTTATTAGATGTTACACCACTTTCATTAGGTATTGAAACAATGGGTAGCGTTAATACAAAACTTATTGAAGCCAATACAACGATACCAACTAAGAAAAGTCAGACATTCTCAACAGCGGCAGACAATCAGCCAAGTGTAGAGATTCACGTATTGCAAGGTGAGCGCCCGATGGCATCAGATAACAAGACAATAGGACGTTTCCACTTAGATGGAATTCCACCTGCGCCAAGAGGAACACCTCAAATTGAAGTAACATTCGATATTGATGCCAACGGTATCATTAAAGTAAGTGCTGAAGATAAAGCGACTGGTAAGAAGCAAGATATTCGAATTGAAGCTTCTTCAGGTTTAACAGAAGAGGAAATCGAAAAGATGAAGCAAGAAGCTGAAGCAAATGCTGATGCTGATCAAAAAGCGAAAGAAAAAGTTGACAAAATCAACGAAGCTGACGCGATGATTTTCCAAACTGAAAAGCAACTGAAAGAATTTGGTGATAAATTATCTGACGATAAGAAAAAGCCAATCGAAGATGCTTTAGAGGAGCTTAAGAAAGCGCATGCTACACAAGAAGTTGAAACCATTCAACCAGCGTTGGATAAAATCAACGAAGCGTGGAAAACTGCAAGTGAAGAGATGTACAAAGCGCAAGCTGATCAACAAGGTGGAGCTGCCCCAGGCGGTGAAGCTGGAGCTGAGCAAGGTGCTACAGGCGGTTCTTCAGAAGAAGAAGGCAGTGATGTAGAAGACGTAGACTTCGAAGAAGTTAAGTAAGACCGAAGTTTATATATAATAGAAAAACCGCAACTTAATAGTTGCGGTTTTTTTTATACAAAGGCCATAAAGTTGTTTAAGACAAGTATAACACCCCACTATACCATTTATCAGTATATTTGAATTTATGGAATCTGTACTACTTCCCAAACAGCCGCATCCGGTGGTTTCATACCTACGTGTAGGGAGGTTGCTGTATTTTTCACTCATCTTATTTATTATAGAGTCGTGGGTGTATGGTGTGCAACTTATGGAAGCTTGGAACAATGCTTCGGTTTATATTGTTGCTATTTGGGCATGGTGCTTTCTGTTTTCCTTTATTCATATTTATTTGGTCATTATGGATGGCTGGTCACGGTACCAGAATTACAAACGAGCAAAGGATCAGTTTTTTATACACGGTTTTCGTCCGCGTATTGCAGATATATACATCGTTTCAAAATGTCAACGTATGGCAGCTGAAACCGCTGCTGAAGAATTAGGAATAAAAGAAGAAGTAAAAGCTTATTATAAAAGCTGTGGAGTAAAATGGTATCACTATATTCCTTATTTTATGGTAAAAGAACCTCTGTTTATGTTTAAAAAAGACTTTTGGTCTCGTACCTTTTTAGAAAAGAATTACACGCCAAAATTTGATTTTCAAAATATGCCACAAGCCACGGTATGAGTATTTCGTGTAGACAAGTAAGCAAACAATACGGTTCGGTAATTGCGTTACAAAACGTAAGTATCTCCTGTAAAGCCGGTGAAATTTGTGGAATTGTAGGCGCCAACGGAGCTGGTAAAACAACCTTGTTTAAAATATTAATAGGATTGGTAACACCCGATAATGGCTCCGTTACTATTGAAAATACAGGAAAGAAAAAAGCGGGAGGTATTATAGAAAAACCTGCTTTGTACGAATATCTCACGGCATATGAAAACCTTAAAGTATTTGCCAAAATGCAAGGTGCAAGTACCGATAAAAATATACTATATCAATTTTTAAAGCGAGTAGGGCTACCGATAGATAGAAAAGACCCAGTGCGTAATTATTCCATGGGGATGAAACAAAGACTGGGCATTGCCATTGCGTTGCTAAACAATCCTTCTTGCTTAATTTTGGATGAACCATTTTCAGGCCTCGACCCAATGGGAATTGAATCACTACGAAATCTTATTCTGAAATTATCTGAAGAGAATCTAGCTATTTTAATTTCCTCTCATATTGTTGATGTATTGAGTAAATTATGTTCAAAGCTATATGTTATTAATAATGGCAGTATTGTTAACTCAGGGGACACGGCTACATTAATTTCTGAAAACACAAATGAATATACCATCTGCGGTTCTGGAATTGCAGATTCAAAAACATTACAGAAATATGAAACGATAGAACGCGGTAATTGTGTGATGGTTTCTGTTTCTTCCAAAGAAATTCCGAAGGTATTGCAACAATTGGCCGAAGAACAGATTAGCATCACTTCCTGTACACCCGAAGTAGATTTACAGAAACTTTTTCACCCAATATCGCAATGAGAGCACTTTTAGCGACCGAATTTTACAAACTCATAAAGCAAAGCCGGACGTATTATGCACTCGCTGCCATTTTTGTGATAGAAGGTGTAGTCTTGTTTAGTGCGTATTACCAAGGTGCCGGTATTATCGATATCGTGTTGAGCAATTTAAAAGATACCTTCTATTTTGAAGGAAATCTGCTGAATGGAAACTTAGTCACCTACTTTATATTAAACTCGCTGTGGTTTCACGTTCCACTGATTTTGATCATTATTATGTCGGGTTTACTCACCACAGAATATAAAGACAAAACTTTGCAAACCGTGATGATGCAGCCGGTAAAAAAGTGGCAGTATATACTCAGTAAATACATTGTAGCCATTGTTTTTACCACCTGTGTGGTGTTTGTATTGGCGCTGACGTCCTTTTTACTATCGTATGCTTTGTTCGGAAAAGGGGATTTAATTGTGTATGTAAACGGTCTTACCTTTTTTGAACATGATGATGCTTTGTTGAGGTTGGTATATGCTTTTATAGTAGGAGCGGTGTCTATGGTGTTCTTTTCGGTAGTAAGTGTAACCTTGGCCGTTATCTTTAAAGAAGCGATGAAAACTTGGATTATTGCAGCTTTCTTTTTAATACTTTCAAACATTCTTCTGAAAGTTGATTTTGGAAGTGAATTGCTAAATAAATTACTATACGTAAAACTGAATGATACGTGGCAGTACTTTTTTACATTTGAAATACCGTGGAGCACCATATACACCAATGTCGCTTTATTAATAGCATACACCTTGATTACTATAGGAGTTGGAGTGTATGTATTTCAGAAAAAAGATATAGGATGATACAACGATTGATATTGATACTACTATTTGTGAGTTCGTTTTCAAGCTTGGCTCAAGAGCAAGATAAAGATCTTTTGCACATTAAAGAACGGCTGGACACGGTTTCGGCATTTACGGCCGATTTAAAACTGGATGTGGATATTAGCTTTATTAATATGCCACAGAAAAAAGCGACTGTAGAATTTAAAAAAGGAGAGCCAATGGCTTTTTCTTCGGAAGACTTTGCGCTTATCCCAAAGCGTGGTCTAGACTTTTCGTTTCAAGAATTGTTTGAATATCCTTTTATCACTGTTGATCGTGGAATGAAAACGGTTGAAGGAAACAAATTGAAAGTTGTGAATATAATTCCAACGGATAAAAAAGCCGATTTTTCAATTGCAACCTTGTATTTAGATTTAAATGCAGAACGAATAGCCATTTCAGAAATAAGTACAAAAAAGGATGGTACATATACCTTACTATTAGATTACCCGACTTCCGAATCTGTTCTGCCAACAAAAGTAGAAGTGCAATTTGAAATGGAACGTATTCGTATTCCGCTTAACTTTATGGGAAAAGACATTGATGTTGACAGAAAAAAGATGCGAAAAGAAGAAATAAAAACCGGTAAAATTTTCTTGACGTTGAACTACAAAACCATTTCGTATTAATTTTCAACCTTGCTTAAGAAAAATACTTTGAGAAATTAAGTAGCCATAACACCTATTCTACAGCGATTTACGGAAAAAAAAAGAACGGTTCTTAGTAGAGAACCGTTCAAACCAAATAAATCAATTAGCAACTAAACTAATTAATTAATGCAATAGTAATTATTAATTTTTTTCTCGCAAAGTGTTTTAACGGTATTTTTGGATTTTTATCGGTATGTTTTTTTTCAGCTATTCTGAAAATTCGCACGAGAAATAATACTATGTTTATTCATCGTCACTTGTTTCAATAGCAATAATACTGTTGGCTGGAGACGTTATTGAAGGTTCTTTTGTAAGATCTAATAATGCTCCAGAGTTTGAAAGTAAAACCATTGAAAATATTTCTGGGTTTGTAAAATTGTTTTCGGCTACCATCAATTCTTTTAAATTGTTGTTTTGAGCTAAATCGGTTGGTAAAATACCCGTTAATTGATTATCAAAAACATTAAACACTTCTAATAGTGTCAAGTTTTGTACGGATGCAGGAATAGCTCCTGTTAATTTATTACTGCTTACATGAAATTGTTTTAACTGGGTAAGATTCCCCAAGCTGGTAGGAATAGCTCCAGATAGATTGTTTCCGTTAAGGGCTAATACCTTTAAAGTCTTTAAATTTCCGATAGTGGTAGGTAATTCACCATTGATTTTATTAAAAGATAATTCTAATGTTTCAAGATTGGTAAGGTTTCCGATAGAAGAAGGAATAGTGCCCTCAACATTGTTAAAAAGCAACGTGATTCCAATTACTTTATCATTTTCTAATGTTACTCCTTGCCATTCAGAAACGGGTTGGTCTACTTCCCAACTATTGTTCCACTGTTCCCCATTGGTGGCATTATAAAAATCGATAAGAGCTTGCTTTTCTTGTGTGCTTACTTGAGCAAACAGCGTAGTGCAAAAAGCTATAAATAAAAGACTTAGTAGTTGTTTTTTCATAATTCGGAGCTTTGGTTTTCTTACAAAACTTTATAAAGAAACTACTTTTTTTGTCTAAGTGCAAAAAAAATCGATGAACTGCACAATATAAAATGATTACTCGGTTGCTACTTGCTGTAGAAAAGACGTGTTTACTTCGTGAACTCCTTCAAAAACAGATATTTGTAATCTATTCCCAAATAACGAAGTACCTTTTAACTGTTCTTCTGTTTTACGTGCTTCAGTAATGTATGGATCCTTACTTCCGTACAGGTAAATTACCTTGGTTTCAGGTTTCAGAAATGAAAAATCTTCAGGTTTTAATTCTACCGGAATCCCGCCAGAATGAAGCAGCAATTGATCACATTGAATCTTTCTACTAGAAAGCCATCTTGTAGCGATGGAGACCCCTTGCGAATACCCCATTACTATAAAATTGGGCATAGTCTCTGGCTTTTCATTTTTCCAAACAGCATCAATATATTCTAGAACATTTTTGGTTTCGGCCACGGTATTTTCTTTGGTAAGCCATGAAGCTCCCACGTGTTTAAAATCGCTACCTTGGTAATATTTAGAAGGAGCTTGGGGTACAATTATGTAATTTTCTTCGGGATTTAAGTGTCTAAAATACTTTGCAAAGTAGCGACTTAAATATCCTAACCCGTGGAAAGTTATCCATATATTTTTGGTTTTTGAAGTAAATGTATTTACGGTAGTATATGTATTTGTTGAAGTATACGAAACCTCTTTTTCGTTCGCCATTTCTATTTTGTATTTTTACAAAGTTAAAAGAAACAGATGAAGTATACTAAAGAGGAAGTATTGGCAGGTTGCAAAAAAATGTGTCAAAATACATTAATGGAAACATTAGAGATTGAATTTATAGATGTCACCGAAGACACCCTTATTGCCAAAATGCCTGTTACTCCAAAAGTACATCAACCCGACGGCGTGTTACATGGTGGTGCATCGGTTGCTTTAGCTGAAAGTGTGGGAAGTGCAGCAGCCTTTATTTTTATGGATGCTGAAAAGGTGAGCATTCGAGGAATTGAAATCGCTGCAAACCATGTGAAAAGTGTGCGAGAAGGTTTTGTGTATGCTCATGCAAAAGTGTTACATCAAGGCCGAACCACACAACTTTGGCAGATTAGAATTGTAAATGAAGCTGACCAATTGGTTTCTTTGGTTAAATTGACTACCTTAAGCCTAGAAAACTAATCGCTAATGAATTTAAAAGTACTCCTCCAAAAAGTTGCCGATCATTATGAAAATCAAAAACCTTTTGTCCTTTATTCTCACCCTGAAAGTGATACCGTTGAAGTTTTGCTTCAACAAAATATAAAAAAATATACTTCCGAAGCGTTTGATAAACGCGGAATTGTGATGGCGCCTTTTAAGTATGAAGGTCAAGCTGTCTGTATTCCCTTACAAGAATCTGAACATATAACTTGTAAAATTTCAAAAGAAACATTAGAAACAGAAACCATCGCTCCAAGTTTTAAAACATTGGAAAAGGAAGATTACATGCGGCTGGTTTCAAGAGCAATTAGGGTTATAAGCCATAAAAATACGCACAAAGTTGTGGTTTCCAGAAGAAAGGAACTTGACATTAACCCGATTGATTTCTTAAGTTTTGTACCTCGTTTATTGAAATTATACCCAACAGCATTTCGTTATGTATGGTTTCACCCTGAAACTGGATTGTGGTGTGGCGCTACACCTGAAACACTTTTAATGACCAACGGAACTTCTTTTACCACTATGTCATTGGCAGGAACAAAAAAGATTGAAAACCAAAAAACTCCAGAGTGGACACTGAAAGAAAAAAATGAACAGAAAGTAGTGACCGATGCCATAAGCAATTGTCTTCAAAAGGTTACTTCAGTTTTACGAGTTTCAAAAACCTATACGCACGAAGCGGGTTCATTAGCACATTTACGGACCGATATTACCGGAATGCTGAAAAATAAAAAAACCACTTTAGCGACCATTACCGCTGCCTTGCATCCCACTCCTGCAGTTTGTGGCAGACCTTTATCTGCAGCATTAGATTTTATAAATAAAAATGAAGGATATGATAGAGAATATTACACAGGTTTTATAGGTTCTGTAGATAATAATGATTCAAGGTCTTGTTTATATGTAAACCTTCGCTGTATGAAGATTGAAAAGAACAAAGCCTATTTATATGTAGGGGGTGGAATTACCTTTGATTCAAACCCAGAAGAAGAGTGGGATGAAACCCAAAATAAATTGCAAACTATGTTGCAAGTAGTGCAACCAATGCTTTAAAATTGACAGGGCAGTTTGTACCTTTGTAATAATGAATTTTTCTGCTAAACGCCTCTCGCAAACCGTAACACAACTTTGTTTATCTAAGGGTATAGACCATATTGTAATTTCTCCGGGTTCCCGGAATGCTCCTTTAACTATTGGTTTTACGGAACATCCTGATTTTTCATGTTTTAGTATTGTAGACGAACGCTGCGCTGCCTTTTTTGCGTTAGGAATGGCGCAACAGTTTAAAAAGCCGGTTGCTTTGGTTTGTTCTTCAGGTTCGGCTTTGCTAAATTATTTCCCAGCCGTGGCCGAAGCTTTTTACAGTGATATTCCATTGGTTGTTCTTTCTGCCGATCGTCCATCAGAATTACTCGAAATAGGGGATGGTCAAACCATTCAGCAAGAAGATGTGTATGGAAAACACATCCTTTATAATGCAAATTGCAAAGAAGGAGAAGAACACCAAACCTACAATGAAACCGAAATAAACATTGCTTTAAACACAGCAATTGAGTTACAAGCACCCGTACATATAAATATACCTTTTTCTGAACCTTTATACAATAAAGTAAAAGCATTAGAAGTGAGTCCACAGCACGTTCCAGCGAGGATTGATTCAGACGAAATTTCTGAAAATATAGATGAATTTGTGAAAGCGTGGAATAATAGTGCTAAAAAAATGATTTTAATTGGGGTATTACCACCTAACAGTATAGAAGAACAATACATTAAGATATTAGCAGAAGATGAAAGTGTTTTAGTATTGACCGAAGCAACTTCAAATTTGCATCACGAAAACTTTATCCCTGCAATAGATCAGCTTATAACGGTTTTGGATGAAGACGGTTTTAAAGAGTTGCAACCCGATATCTTGCTTACGTTTGGGGGGATGGTAGTCTCAAAACGAATCAAAAAGTTTTTACGAAGCTATAAACCGAAGGCACATTGGCACGTTGATGCTAAAAAAGCGTATGATACATATTTTTCATTGAGCCATCACTTTAAAATCACTCCTAATACGTTTTTAAAAGCCTTTTTGCCTAGAACCGAAACCATTATCAATACTTACCAAACCCAATGGCTGACTGTTAAAAACGAGCGTACCGTAAAGCATAACAAGTATGTTGAATCGGTTCCTTATTCAGATTTTAAGGTATATTCCGAAATTTTAAATAGTTTACCAGAAAAAATACAATTCCAGGTCGCCAATAGTGCTGCGATACGGTATGTGCAATTGTTTGACCTTCCGTCATCTGTTCAAGTATTTTGTAATCGAGGAACTAGCGGAATTGATGGTAGTGTAAGTACAGCAGTAGGAGCAGCTTATGCTTCAAAATTGCCTACTCTTTTAATTACCGGCGATTTAAGTTTCTTTTACGATAGCAATGCTTTGTGGAGTAATTATATTCCAAAGAATTTTAAAATAATATTAATCAATAATAGCGGTGGTGGAATCTTCAGAATTTTGCCCCATGCGCAAAACACACAGCATTTTAATCAGTTTTTTGAAACAGAACATAAGTTATCTGCTAAACACTTATCTAGTATGTATAACTTTAAATACTTTTCAGTGAATAATGAAAATAGCTTAAAGGAAACATTACCTATTTTCTTTGAAGAGAAAAATACTCCATCATTATTAGAAGTAAAAACACCATCTGAAATAAATGATGTTGTATTAAAAGAATATTTTAAATGCCTGAAGTAACCTGTTGATTTTCTAAAAGGTTTTGCGACCAATTATAGGCATCTTCAAGTGTGGAAAATGCTTGAAAAGGTTTTTTAAAAAATGCAGCTTCAATTTCTAAGTTTTTATACCCAATGGTCGAAGCAGATACTACAGCAATACCTTTTAAATTTGGGATTCTATGTAAATACTTATAGTCTGTTGGGGTTAAAGAGTAAGAGTTTATTCTATGCGATATATAAACCATTGGTTTCATACCAACATGCCGCAAAACTAATAGTAGTGCCGAAAAAGATGAGATATAACTTACATTCATACCTTCTTTAATTTCAACGACAACAACTTTGTCATAAAGGTAAACCGTACCAACAGTTAACTCAATGATTTTGTTAAACTTGGCTGATGTTGGGAAGTTGTGGGGATTTTCCTTATACATATTGGGATAAAAATAGCAAATATTTTAATATCATTTATATCTTTTTTAATAATTTAATCCTCACATTATATAGTACCTTTGTAGCTATGATTAATATAGGACAATACCAAACACTTACCATTTTAAGAGAAACCGATCCTGGTTTATATCTTGGAGATGAAGAAGAAAATGAACTTTTATTACCTCACAAATACAAACCCGAAACATTCGAAATAGGAGATGAAATTGAAGTGTTTGTTTATTTAGATAATGAAGAACGCCCTATTGCAACAACCCTAGAACCGTATGTTATTTTAAATGAATTTGCTTACCTAGTTTGTAGTGATGTAAACAAATATGGTGCATTTATGGATTGGGGATTGGAAAAACAACTTTTTGTTCCTTTTAAAGAACAAGCCCGTCCAATGACGGTAGGTAGCTGGTATATTGTGTATTTGTATTTGGACGATAAGACCAACCGTTTAGTGGGTTCTAGTAAAACAAATCGCTTTTTAGATAATAGCAATGTTACCGTAGAGAAATATGACAAAGTAGATATACTTGTTACTCACCTGACTGATAAAGGAGCCAATGTCATTGTAAATGGAAAACACCACGGACTCATCTATATTGATGAAATTTTTGAAGATATTCGTAGTGGAGACCGCATGAAAGCATACATTAAAAAAGTACGTGAGGACAATAAAATAGATGTGGTACTTCAAGCGCCAGGTTACCGAAGTATTGAACCCAATGCTAATTATATTTTAGACGAATTAAAAGCTGCTGGAGGATTTTTACCACTACACGACAAAAGTGACCCTGATAGTATTAAAAATGAATTAGGCTTAAGCAAAAAAAGCTTTAAAAAAGCTATCGGTAGTCTCTACAAGGATAAACAGATTATTATTAAGAGTGATGGTATTGAGTTAATCTAATTAATATTCTCGCACCTGAATGCTTATCGTGCTTTTATTTTCTTTGTTTTTATATAGGTTTATGCCAGATTGCCTATAATATGGATTGTAATAATATGGATTTCCATATTGTGAGCTTCTATAATACGGATTTCCATAATATGGCATTGTTTGGTTTTGGTAAACCGAATTATTTACACGCGAATACTCGTCGTTGTTGTATACATTAAACTTATTAGCTCCTTGTAAGCCTGGTTGTACAAATTGGTTATTTAAACGAGCTGCAAATGGATTGTTACTTGTAGGTCTAGCATCAATAAAATTATTGTCTTGATTAGCTGCTTGAACCATATCAACCGGTTGCCAATAATCATTTCCTGAAACAGAAACAGGAGCTAGATTTGGTGTATAAACCGGTATCGCACCAAAACCTTGGCGGTTACCAAAAACTCTGTATGGCATTAATTCTAACCCTTTTATTTCTACAGAAGGAGTTGCTTCGATAGATACCTGTCGGGTATCAAAATCTGATTGGCCAATGGCTAATACAGGGATTAAAAATAATATAAATAGGAGTTTTTTCATCTCTATAAAATATAGCAAATTTTAAGCCAAATTACAATGCTAATTTTTTGAAAGTACTTTTTGGCACCGCATCCTTGTGTACCATAACACTTATAGCTTTCAGTTTCATATACGCCTCGCTAAAATACACATAGCCACCATTTGCATTTCGGCTTTCATCGGTGCCCCAACTATTTTTTACTTTGTAGTATTTTGTGCCATTTTGGTCACGTAGCAAACCAGTAATGTGCATTAAATGATCATCGGTTGTATCATAGTTTTCAAATTCTACCTGACGGTATTCTTGTGTTATATTTTTTTCTGAATAAACACCTTGCAACGCTTTTATATTGTTTTCTGAATTTTCAGGAATCACCGCAACTCCATCTTTTGAGGAAAAAGTACGTTCGCTTACATCACAATCCAACTCTATGGTAAAACCATTTTGTAGTGCATTGTCAATAGTAGACATCATTTCATCTAAAGGAACATTATAAAAACTACCATTACTCCAATTGTCGGGAATATTCAATATAAATTCTGAATAAAAAGGAGCGTGACTGAATGACGTTATTGTTACATAATCTTCAGGTACAAGCTGCGTCATTTTTAAAAAGGACTCTGGAGTGTATTGTTTCCCTTCAAACTGAAAGGTTTTAGGGTTAGTTCCTAAATATACATCTAACACACTAGAAACTGCTTTTTTCCACTTAGGGCTTAAAGCTTTTGCTGGATTATCAATGTAGGTTTTAAGCATCGATTTTAAAACAGCTACTAATTCGGCGTGGTTATGGTTTTCTTCTGAAGTAAATAAACCGCTGTAGGCTTCTTGTGTTACCAAACCATAATCGCGGACGGAGTTAATTACATCATGCGCCAATCCGCCTTCACTAAATTGTGCCTTCCCTTGTCGCATTACAAAATTTTCAGCTTTTTTAGGGTAGGTGTTTCGTACTTGGTACATTTCAGAGAGATTGATTTCTTTTCCGGTCAGTCTAATTATTTCAGATTCTAAAAAAGAAGAAGTCGAAAAACTCCAACAGGTTCCCGTACGACCTTGACTTATAACGGGTGTTGCTTCTAAGTCAATTTCCGTAGTAAATTTATAAGCCTCTTGAGCGGTTGTAGTAAGAGTTGTTAAGGCAATTCCGAAGAAAAAAAGTAGCGTTCGCATAGAAGTTAAAAAGTGTTTGTTTTTGATAATCAAATTTTTGGATGTTAGCATTTTAAGCACTTGCTAAAATAATTATAAATACTGATGTATAATAGTATACGCTTAGTCTAACACCGATAATTTAATAGCGCAGCGCTCTAAAGTCTTAGTCGGACACGACTAAATTAGTATCTTTACCGTAAAAATATAAAATATGAACACACCCAACTGGAAAACAGCTAAAGAATATTCAGATATTACCTATAAAAAGTCAAATGGCGTAGCCCGAATCGCTTTTAACCGCCCTGATGTTCGTAACGCATTTCGACCTAAAACCACTTCCGAGTTACTCGATGCTTTTCACGATGCACAAGAAGATACCAGTATTGGTGTGGTTTTACTGTCTGCTGAAGGGCCTTCTTCTAGAGATGGTGTGTATAGTTTTTGTAGTGGAGGTGATCAAAAAGCACGCGGGCAACAAGGTTATGTGGGTGAAGATGGATATCACAGGTTAAATATACTAGAAGTTCAACGGTTAATTCGTTTTATGCCTAAGGCTGTTATTTGTGTAGTCCCTGGTTGGGCTGTAGGTGGTGGTCATAGCTTACACGTAGTTTGTGATATGACATTAGCTAGTAAAGAACACGCTATATTTAAACAAACCGATGCCGATGTAACCAGTTTTGACGGAGGCTACGGAAGTGCTTATTTAGCTAAAATGGTAGGGCAGAAAAAAGCACGTGAAATCTTTTTCCTCGGAAGAAATTACAGCGCACAAGAAGCTTTTGAAATGGGTATGGTAAATGCCGTAATCCCGCATGACGAATTGGAGCAAACTGCCTACGAATGGGCACAAGAAGTATTAGGTAAATCACCAACTTCTATAAAAATGCTGAAATTTGCAATGAACCTAACCGATGACGGAATGGTTGGTCAACAAGTATTTGCAGGAGAAGCCACACGTTTAGCATATATGACAGAAGAAGCAAAAGAAGGCCGAGATGCTTTTTTAGAAAAAAGAAAGCCGAACTTTGATAAAAAGTGGTTGCCTTAAAAACTAGGCAACCTTTAACTCTTTTTCTTTTTTATCCTCATTAATTTTTGCTTCCAGCTTTTCCTTGGCCATTTCTTTGCGAATTTGCTTTACCGTTAAGGTACTGCCATCATGGCTCCAACCCGGAGGGCCAAAAGCGTACATAAACTTGTGATACCAATTGCTAGATTTCTTCATATCCTGCCAAATGTTTTGGTATTCGTGCATTAATATTACGTAGAGATTGTAAGAATTTGGTGGGGTAGAAACACCGTATTGAATATTGATATCCTCGTCTAGTTCTTTCCAAGTACCAAATATCCTATCAAAAGCATTTAAAATACCACCATGGTTTTTATCCATATACTCAATGTTGCAAGCATGATGTACTTGGTGCATCGTATGGGTGTTGATGAACTTTTCAATAAAACCTAATTTTTTGATGTATTTGGTGTGCAACTGAAACTGCCACAATGCTTCAATACCTAAGCAAACTACTAGCATTTCTGGTGGAAAGCCGATGATGACAATCCAAACATAGAAAAACGGTTTGTACAATATGGTGAACCAACCGTTTCTGACTGCAGTCCCCAAATTAAAATTATCGGATGAGTGATGAACAATATGTGCTGCCCAAAGAAAACGAACCATATGGTTTTGTCTATGAAACCAATAGTAAGTAAAATCATCTAACAACATGCAGATTATCCAAACATACCAAGCATATCCAAAAGATTCGTACCCCATAATGTTGGTGCGAACTCCATCTACAACAGGATTAAAAATATCATACGCAAAATTAAAAACGAGGATAATAGAAACCGTTTTAATCAGCGCTCCTAAAATAGCAGAACCAATACCAAGCGATAAACTTGAGAAAAAGTCTTTCCATTTATAAAGGCTTTTATCATCGAAAACCTTACTATAAGAAAGTTCTAATGCAATAAATCCTAAAAAACAAGGTACCCCATATACTAACGGGTTTGTAAAATCCATTCTCTATTAATTATTGAAATTATTAATTTTTGGGACTAAAAAGTGCAAGATAAAGGTTATAAATGCAACACAAGATTATAACCCAGTTTTTTCTTTTAAATTGTATAAAGAATACAGAGAAACAATGTTAGGCTAAAACTATACCTCTTTTACCACAAAAAAACCATCATTGCCTTGCTTTTGATATAGTGGCATGAAAATATAGGCCTCCCATTCACTTGTAACAGGTTTACCATTATGATGCGCTAATAACTCACCCTTTTTGATTTGCTGAAAATTTTTATAACCCGGTTCCATAGAAAAGGTGTCATCGTCTTTAAGTCCGTGGCGGTATTCAATTTCAAATGTTTTTTGATTTTCTTTTTGTTTCTGGAGTTTTGAAACTGATTCGGGAAACTTTGAAAGTTTATTTAAATCTAAATCACAAGCTTCTTGTAATGCAATCCAAATGGTACCTTCATGATTTATGATTGATTCTGGGTCATCATGTTGTCCAGCTTCCAATACAAAACCGGTTAAACCTTGTCGGCTCATATACCCATCTGTAGTTCCATAAACAATATCTGAAAACCCTCTAATTATGTGAGTAGGGAAGTGGTGCGCCCAACTATCGTTATCGTGTACATCTTGCACCGAAGCATACGGTAAACTATCTGATGACGTAGTGTGGCAATCTAAAAAATAGCGCTTTGTATACTCTGAAGCGGGATAGTTATTCAGCACTTCAATAATACTGAACATTTCCTCTTTTTCATTGGTGTCTGTAATATGGTTCTCAATAGTATCTTTCGTCCACGTGCGGTTTAAATCTTCGTCAATAAAACGAACCTCTTTGTTTAAAGCTTCATTATTACCAGAAACACCGATAATAGTCCCTTTAATGTCAGGTTTTGCAACTGAAAGTTCGGCAAAAACCTTTTCAAGAGCAATAATTCCGCTAGGTTCGTTACCGTGTATACCTGCGGTAACAAATAGCAGAGGTCCTTTATTGTTACTACTGTATTTTCCTATTATTCTTGGAATGTCTTTCTTCAAAATATATGTTTTTAAATTAAAAAACTATTACTAAATTTTGCCTACTGCGTTTCTAATCCATCGTGGCTAACTCTCTATTGGATAAGTTAGTTTCATAGTACTTTTTATACTCCATTTTTCGTTCAATAGCTTCAATTACAGTATCCGTAAAAGCGGGAAGACCAATGTCTTGGCAATAGTCTAAACCACCAGGGCTTAATACATTTATTTCAATGAGCTTATCTTTCACAATATCCAGCCCCACAAAAAAGAGCCCATCTTTTATTAATTTAGGCGCAGTCACATCAACAATGCGCTGCATTTCTGGGGTTAGCTTTGCTTTTTCAGCTTTGGCACCAAGAGCAAGATTACTTCTAAATTCTGAATCATCTTTGTTAACCCTTCTTATTACAGCTTGTTCACCATCTTCTTCTAAAATTTTTCCGTTCATTAAAATGACGCGCACATCTCCTTTTGAAACTTCAGGCAAAAATTCTTGCGCAATGACGTATCCTTTTTCTGTAATAGTTTCTATAATTTGGTTGAGGTTTTTCTTGTCTTTATCAATTAAATATACATTTTGACCTCCTGAACCTTCCAAGGGTTTTAAAACCATCTTTTTACCGTTGTCTTTCCAAAATTTCAATAAGTCTTCTTTGTTTCGGCTAATTAAGCTATTTGGCTTTATAATAGAAGGTAACTCTTCAAAATATAGTTTGTCAATAAAAGCGTGAGACATGGCGAAAGCATCGTTTAATACTAGAACGCCACTTTGTTGAATCATACGTGCAAATGCAATTCCACTATGTTCGGCCCAATGTCTATCGTCGGCTTCTTCCGTTGGATTATTCCGAAGAAAAAGGACATCAAGGTCAGAACTGCTTATCACTTTATATTTCAATTCTTCATCTTGCACGCGTTCCCAGAACTTATCTACGGTTCTAGACTTGGGGGTTTTTGGTACCTTTTTACAGCGTAAACTAATAGGTTTATCGTGGTGAAATATAAAATCACCCACACTCATCACGTACAAGTCGTGCCCTCTCTCATGTGCTTTTTTCATTAATACTACCGAAGTCCCAATGGCTTCAGATTCTATATCACTAATTACAAAACATATTTTCATTTTTTATATCATTTTAGAAAGGGCTAACCCTTGTTTAAGTTTATCAATTTTTTGTTTAAAGTCTTTTTGTTCTAAATACCTAGGTTTTAATTTAGGTGGTGTTAAAAGTCCCCTATCAGTTAAATCTTTAATCACATTAACGTGTTTTAAAGCAAACTTTCCAGCTAAGAGTGGTTCAAGTTCCCCGCCGTCAACTAAATAATCGCGAAGCTCTACCAGTCCTTTTAAGTAAATAATATCTTTTAAAAATCCGCCTCCTTGAAACATTCTAGAGGTAATATTAAAAGCAGGTTCTTTTGAAAATCCGTGGTTTGTATGTAACAAACTGAAAACTTGTTTAAAATCTGCCCCATCTAATAAGGCCTCTCCTGCTACTACCCGTCCAGCCAATACTCGAAGTCGGTTACTAGATAAACCACCAATTAAATATTCTGAAAGTACTGCAATTCCTTCCTGTAAGGCATCATAGTCGGCAAAACCAGCCGCCATTTGGCTTAATGACTGTTGGCTTCCATTATAATATGTTAAGGCATGAGTACCAATTTCGTGCTGTAATAATGCCGCAGCACCATTTTTTGTCATTTTATAATCTGAAGGCAAATACAATTCACCTTGCGAAACCATCATAATATTCACATCATCCCGAATGTGAATTTTCCCTTTATAATCTGGTGATTGTCTTCTAAAATATTCAAATTCTTTTTCGGCTATTTTAGCAAAATCTTTAGCACTAATGAGGAGCCTCTCTTCTTGTGTATGGTCTTCAGAAATATTTTGAAGAATAAGCTTAGCTTCGGTTAAAACATTTTTTTCAAGACCTTTATATAAACGTACACTGCTGTAAAAGAAATTTTTTGAATCGCGTTCTTTCAACATCGTAAGTTGATGATCTATTTCTTCTCTTTTTTCATCAAAGAGATAGGAAAGAGCGGGGTCATCAATTTCATCAATCCGTAAGTTGTATAATTTACGCTTTAGTATATCTGGATCTACAGGAAGTAACCGATAGTGGTATTTATTTATTTCTTCAAAATTGGTTTCAAAAAACCGTTCTCTAAGGGCTTGAATATTTACCGGGGCTACTAACAGTAAAAATTGGTAACTGGATTCAATTTCGGTAAGTTGTTTGTCAATTTTAAATACTTCACGATGAATATCTCGTTTTCCTAAAGCATGGTAATTAACCAGTTTTGAAGTTGTCTGTACTCTCACAAATTCAAAAATTGCTTTTTGAATGGCTTGAATAAAACTATCTCTAAATTTCCTAAAGTAAACAGGATACACATTATCATCGGCATTCCTGTAAACCGGTGGTACTTCCAGCCCAATCAATGTACCACCCTTTGATTTTATATCCTCAATACTGAAAAGAGGCGTTAACTCTTCGAGTTGACGTTGTTTGGTTTGTTCAATCCTTGCGTCTAGTTGTACGTTATACTTTCTACTCGGAATTTTACAGAGCTCGTCCTTTAATACATCTAACGAAACCGGTAATTTATGTGAAGGACCTCGAATTACAAATTCGATGCTATTAGTTTCTCCGCTGAAAACTTCTAACAGAATAAAAGAGCCAAATTTCGCCGCCATTTTCTCAGTGAGGTTTGAGATAAACTCTTGAAAAAAACTAAAATTTTCCTCTCCAATAATTAAATAAGAAGCCCCACTTCGAGCCAATCGCAAAGTAGCTTTATCATCTGGTTTTTTTCTATAAATAAGTAAGGATGGTACATCGTGCTCTAAAAATAAATAACCGTCATGTGGCAATGGACAAACGGTGCGTTCGCCAGGGGTTAAATCGTTTAAAATTTGTTCTGTTTTTTTTGAAGTTTCAGATACCTCCATTCTTTTTCTTATTGCTTGATATATTATTAATAATTCTATCTAAGCATAAGATAAAAAAACGCCTCGATGAGACCGAGACGTTTAAAAGTTATTTAACGCTAAATTAGCAACCAAAGAGCTTTTTGTTAAATTAATAGCTTCAAAAAATGATTACTTGCTATACGCATCACTATGTACATTGGCAACCGCTCGTCCGCTAGGATCGTTCATGTTTTTAAAACTTTCATCCCATTCTAACGCTGCAGGACTACTACAAGCTACTGAAGGAACAGAAGGAACACTCAAGGCAGCTGTATCACTAGGGAAGTGTTCTGTAAAAATAGATCGATAGTAAAATTCTTCTTTGCTGGTTGGAGTTTGTATTGGGAATTTATACTGTGCATTCTCCATTTGTTCATCAGATACTTTTTCATTTACCAATTCTTTTAATTTGTCAATCCAGCTATATCCTACACCATCACTAAATTGTTCTTTTTGGCGCCAAGCAACACTCTCGGGAAGCATATCTTCAAATGCTTTTCGCAGCACCCACTTTTCCATGCGCTCTCCATTGATCATTTTATCTTCAGGGTTTAGTCGCATTGCCACATCCATAAATTCTTTATCTAAAAACGGAACACGGCCTTCAATACCCCAAGCAGCTAGACTTTTATTGGCGCGAAGGCAATCGTATTGATGGAGCTTATCAAGCTTTCTAACGGTTTCTTTATGAAGTTCTTCAGCGTTTGGGGCTTTGTGAAAGTATAAATAGCCCCCAAATATTTCGTCGCTTCCTTCACCACTTAAAACCATTTTTATCCCTAACGCTTTGATAGCTCGAGCCATTAAAAACATAGGTGTAGAAGCTCGAATGGTTGTAATATCATAGGTTTCTAGATGGTAAATTACATCGCGAATGGCATCAACCCCTTCTTGAATGGTAAATTTTATTTCGTGATGCACAGTATCTAAATGATCGGCTACTTTTTGAGCGGCAGCAAGATCTGGGCTTCCTTCTAATCCAATGGCAAACGAATGTAATCTAGGATACCAAGCATTTTCTTTATCACCACTTTCAATACGTTTATCTGCATATTTTTTGGCAACAGCTGAGGTGATGGAAGAATCCAATCCGCCGGAAAGTAAGACCCCGTATGGCACATCACTCATTAATTGACGATGCACAGCGGCATCTAAAGCTTCACGCAATTCTTTAATGCTAGTTTCATTGTCTTTTACAGCTTCATATTCCATCCAATCGCGGGTGTACCATTTTCTTAAATCGCCTTCTTTGCTGTATAAGTAATGACCAGGAGGGAAGAGCTCGATTTTGGTACAGATACCTTCCAATGCTTTTAATTCTGAAGCTACGTAAAAAGTTCCATTTTGATCCCAGCCCATATACAATGGAATGATTCCCATATGGTCGCGGGCGATTAAATACTCATCATTTTCAACATCATAAATGGCAAAACCGAAGATTCCATTTAGTTCATCTAAAAATTTGCCTCTTTTTTCTTTGAAAAGGGGTAAGATTACTTCACAATCAGATTTTGTTTGAAATTCATACTTCCCTTCAAACTGCTTGCGTAGCTCCAAGTGATTATAAATTTCACCATTGGCAGCCAATACAAACTTCTTGTCTTTACTGAAAAGCGGCTGTTTTCCTGAAGTAGGATCTACAATTGCTAAACGCTCGTGCGCCATAATGGCTTTATCATTATCAAAAATTCCACTCCAATCCGGCCCTCGGTGGCGGATGCATTTACTCATTGATAAAATTTGCAGACGCAAGGCTTCTGCTGGTTCTTTTAGTTTAAAGGCACATACAATTCCACACATAATTTCTATATTTTATTGGTTAGTAGTTTTAAAACACAAAAAAACCCGTCAAGTTAAAAAACCTGACGGGCTATATATCGCGACAAGTTTTTGCTACGGCAACGGGTTATTATTATTGTTGTTATTTAAGTTGAAAAGTAACATACTACTTGTTTTGTCTTTTATGATTATTTGTAAATATTCATTAAAAAAAATGAGGATTCCAAATTTTATTTGTAAAATTTTTAATTTTTTTTAGTAAAAATAGCTTTTAAATGCTTTAAAGTAAAGGTCTAGCGGTCAAATAAAATTATTTCAATTGGGAGTGCTTCTTCTGGAATTTGATTTCCATTTATATCGTAAAAAGCATGTTGAACTCTCGTATCTTTTCTGAGGTGAATACGATAAATTTCTCTTTTCTGAATATAAACCGTAATAAAATCGGCATAATCTGCTTCAAAATCTTTGTAATCAAATTGAAGTTTCAACCGGACTGTTTCAGGAATATTATCTGCTTGCATATATTTTGAATGAAATATCAAGGTACCGTCTGGAAGATAAGAAGCTGAAGAACCAGAGCTTCCGTTTTCTTCGAATTTTGAAATATATCGTATAGCAGTAGAATCAGTGTTATTAAATTCCTTTTGAAGCTGCCATTCAGAGATAAATCCACTAGGAAATAATGTATCTTGATTGGTCAAAACTTCTTGTGGAACATCAGATTCTGCAATAGTTGGTTGATCCAAATTGGCATCTTGGGCGTTCGTAAATAAAGGAATGAGAAGTAATGCTAAAATTAGTAAAGTACTGTTTTTCATAGTCGTTATCTTTATAAATTCAATAAAAGATACAAATATAACAGCTAGAAAAACAGTGCTTTATGACTATCTTAACTTTGGAAAGTCTTCTGGGTTTGCTTCGTGAATAATGGCATATACCTTTTCAAAAATATCTTCTACAGATGGTTTTGTAAAATAATCACCATCGGTTCCATACGCTGGACGGTGCGCTTTTGCAGTCAACGTTTGTGGTTTGCTATCTAAATGGCGATATCCATTCTGCTTTTCTACAATAGTATTTAAAATATATGCAGCAGCACCTCCCGGTACATCTTCATCTACCACTAATAATCTATTGGTTTTGGCGACACTTTTTACCATATCCTCATTAAGATCGAGCGGAAGTAAGGATTGTACATCGATAA
This sequence comes from uncultured Marixanthomonas sp., assembly GCF_963974425.1. Taxonomy (NCBI): domain Bacteria; kingdom Pseudomonadati; phylum Bacteroidota; class Flavobacteriia; order Flavobacteriales; family Flavobacteriaceae; genus Marixanthomonas; species uncultured Marixanthomonas sp. The sequence goes on along the minus strand of NZ_CAXBCK010000010.1, from coordinate 26,971 downwards.
TTTCAGCATTAATACCCACTTGCTGTAATTCTTTAGCAGCTTCTTCAACAACGCGAAGTGTACTTCCGTAGGAAACCAGCGTGATATCTTCACCTTCTTTTATGGTTTCAACTACACCAATTGGTGTGCGGAATTCACCCAAATTATTAGGCATCTTTTCTTTTAATCGGTAGCCGTTTAAACATTCGACAATTAAAGCAGGTTCGTCAGTTTCTAACAACGTATTGTAAAAACCGGCAGCTTTAGTCATATTTCTAGGAACTAAAATATACATACCACGCAAAAGATGAATTAACCCACCCATTTGCGAACCACTGTGCCAAATACCTTCAAGACGGTGTCCTCTTGTACGAACAATTAACGGTGCTTTTTGCGTACCGTTCGTTCGGTAACGAAGTGTTACCAAGTCATCACTCATAATTTGCAGACAGTACAGCACATAATCTAAATACTGGATTTCGGCGATAGGGCGGAGGCCCCTCATAGCCATCCCGATACCTTGTCCTAAAATAGTCGCTTCACGAATACCTACGTCGGCAACTCGTAATGCTCCATATTTTTCTTGCATGCCTTCCAAACCTTGATTTACATCACCAATTTCACCACTATCTTCACCAAAAATTAGCGTGTCTGGATGCTTACTGAAAATAGCATCAAAATTATCACGAAGTACCACACGACCATCAACATCTTTTGCGTCATCATTATAATCTGGTTTTACTTCGGAAATTGTTTTTGCATTCTCTTCTGCTTCAGAATATAAATGAGCGCTGTATTTTGGCTGAATTAACTCGTAGTAGTTCTCAATCCAATCGATTAGTTGTCTTTTTTCTGAAGAATCTTCAGTAGTAACATATCGAAGTGATTTTCTCGCAGCACCTAATATTGTTTTACGAAGTGGTTCTGTATCAGAAGCTAAATCGTTCTTTATTTTTTCAATGAAGTTTTTATTCTGGCTGCTTTCGGCTAAGTTACCTAAAAGTGTTACCGCTTCTTTTTGTTCTTTCTTTTGTGGTGCTAAAAAGGCTTTTAACGCTGCTTTTTTACCATCACGAACTTCTTTTTTGATTACTTTTTCTATTTCAGAAAGCTCTTCGTCTGTAGCGATATCATTTTCAATCATCCACTTACGCATCTGTACATTACAGTCGTGCTCGGCTTCCCACTCTAAACGTTCTTTGCTTTTATACCGTTCGTGACTACCACTAGTACTGTGACCTTGTGGTTGAGTCAATTCTTGCACGTGAATTAAAACAGGGACGTGCTCTTCACGAGCTATTTTACTTGCTTTTTGATATGCTTCTATTAATTCTGGATAGCTCCATCCTTTCACACGGATAATTTCGTAACCTTCTTCATTTTCGGTACGTTGAAATCCTTTTAATATTTCAGAAATATTCTCTTTAGTAGTTTGGTGTTTTGCGTGAACCGAAATTCCGTATTCATCATCCCAAACATTAACAACCATAGGTACTTGCAATACACCCGCGGCATTGATAGTTTCCCAAAACAGGCCTTCACTCGTACTAGCGTTACCAATGGTACCCCAAGCAACTTCATTTCCGTTGATAGAGAAATTGGTTTTATCTTTAATGCCCTTAACGTTTCTGAAAATTTTTGAAGCTTGTGCTAATCCTAATAAACGTGGCATTTGACCTGCTGTAGGAGAAATATCGGCACTACTATTTTTTTGAGCGGTTAAGCTTTTCCAACTTCCGTCTTTGTTTAAACTATGCGTTGCAAAATGACCACCCATTTGGCGTCCAGCGCTCATTGGGTCTGCATCAAGATCTGAATGACCATACAGGCCTGCAAAAAATTGTTGAATGGTTAATTGACCAATCGCCATCATAAATGTTTGGTCACGATAGTAACCGCTTCGCCAATCGCCATTTTTAAATGCTTTGGCCCAAGCCAACTGTGGTACTTCTTTACCATCACCAAAGATTCCGAATTTTGCCTTTCCAGTTAAAACTTCACGACGACCTAAAAGGCTGCATTCGCGGCTAGTTACAGCGAGTTTATAATCAGTAAGCACTTCAGTTTTAAAATCTTCGAAGGAAAGGTCACTATTGGTTTTTGGCTCTGTTTGCATAGTCTAAATTTTGAGTTACAAAAGTAGCGAAAACCACCGAATTTTGCAATGCTTGTTTGTTGTTAGATTGTTAGTAATGAATACTAAAAATTATGAATTTATTAATTTGAAGTGTTATTTTAACGAATTTACTATAAAAGGTTAAAATAATTTTTTCTAAAAAGATGTCTTTTTAGTACCATTTTCGGGTAAATAAGCCCAATAATGTTCTTAGGTCAAGTGTTACAATGAAGCGAATGCGTTGATCGTAATTTTCGAGTCCGGGTTCCCAACCTAAATTAGAATACAGCGGGAAGTAAAGCTCAAAATAATCTGCAACCAAACTTAAACGAATTCCGGTATCGAACACCGCTTGCGTGCCTCGGTCTGTATTATGAATTAAGCCTGCATCTCCATATGCATAAACCCATTTCCATATATTGGTACTTGCATTTAACGTAGTTATCCAACTATTGGCAAATTTTGGTTTAAGTTGAGATTTAAATCCGCCTTCAGCAACAATTAATTGCTGACTAAAAAGACCGCTTTCTTCACTTCTTCCGTAGTAATTGTAATCAAAAAGGTAATCAGTAGGTCTATCTAATGCGAAACTGAAAAAGTCTTCATTTTCTCTGGTATCATTGAAAAGGAAGGCACCCGCGAAAAAACGAACGTTTAATTGGCGGTTGTTTAAAAACAGTTTCCGGTACTCAAACGTGGTAGATATTTTACTGAATTTTGATGAGATTTCATAATCGACCGACCCTTTAAAATAGTTAATCAAGTTGGGATTCGAGTATACGTACTGAAGGTTAAAAACACTATAATTTGGTTCTTGTTCAGGATCGTTTGGATTTTCATCCCGGATTACATTTACACTTCTAAGGTTGATAAACTGCTTTTCATTGTCACGCAAATCCTTGTTGCGGAAAGCAAAGGTCATAAACGGTGTATAGCGTCTATAAAACAAATCTCGGTCATACGAGAAATAACTTCCAGAAAAACCATATCGCATAGAATATAGCGATTCTTTATCTAAATTTTGAGTGTAAACAAGAGACCCGCTCCCGATTATGGTATTAGATTTAAGCCCAATTTGTGGTGTTAACTTATAATGAAACCCTTTAGCTAATACGGTTTTATTATACACTTTTGGCCCTACTACAAAGCCGTCGTATAAGTTGTATTGAAATTCAGGCATAAAAAACACCTGATTGTAACGAGAGTCACCAACATCTTGAAACAACCTAAACTGAAACGGTCTGTTTAACAACCCCTTTACAGCTTTGTAATTATTACGTTGATTGTATTCTGGAATGGTTTTTTCGAAATTTAAAACAAGTTTTCTTACATTTTTTTTAGGTACAGTAACCGTTGCGGTGCTATCAATTGGCAAAAGCCACTTTTTAAATAGAACACTGTCTTTGTTAATTCCGTAAAGGGAAACCGGCATGCTGTTTTTACGAGTATTCTTAACAGTTACTTTAAGCGAATCTTCTAATTTTTCAACTTTTTTTATTCTGAAATCAATAGTAGTACGAGAATCTATATAATCTGTAAAGAACCAATTGATGGGTAAATTTGTGTTTTTCTGAAACGCTTCTTGAAAAGCAACTGGCTTAATTGGTTTTAATTTATTTTCAGAATAAAACTCTTTAATACTTTCTGAAACCGTTTCTTTTCCTAGATAATCGGAGAGGTATCTTAATCCATACCCACCATAATAGTCGTTTGCAATGTTTTTATTGAATTTTAATAGCGAATCGCGAGAAGTTGTTAAGGCTTGCTGTAAGTTGTTTCGTGCGACATTTTGGTATAACAATGGATATTGATCGTTAAACTCTAAATCAGCTGCATGCGCCCAACGAATTACCCAAAAATTACTTAAGCTACCTAAAATTTTCATTTTAGGGTAATAGGTGTCTACATATTCCATCATTAAATGGATTTGTAACGCACCAATTAACCAACTGTCTTTACGTGGGTTGAGTGAAAGAGAAGATTCTATATATTTTCTTGTTATGGATTTAAGTTGCTCCATATCATACTCAAAACCAGCAGGGAAGGGGCTGATGAAATCAGGAAGTTGATTTAAGCCATATACAGGGCTGTTACGATATTCAACTTCACTAATAACCATTTTTTTAAATGGATACTCACCAAGATTGTTATCTAAAAAATGAACTATTCTATCAATTGAAAGAGCAGTAATTTGCGGAGAAACCTTTTCATCTTTTAAGTTGGTAACAAGGGTAAGTTTATCGGTTTCAATAGTCTCAAAGGAGTTTTGTTTTTCAATATAAATTGTAGCTTGATTTCGTTGCTTGCCTTGTAATAAAACGGTTTTTTGATTTTCAGATATCGTTTCAGAAACTATATTGAAGTCTGAAGTGAGTGTATATTCTTGAGGTATTTTAAAGTTTATTGAAAAAGAGGAAGGCGTTAAAAAGAGGTCATCCGTATTTTTATTACTATATACTTGCCAGTCTCCATCAAAAACCGCAGGAGAGATGTACCAATATTTAAGTTTATAATTGTTATTAGCAGTTACTCCAAATCGAGTAAATTTGGTATTTGGCAACTTTACAGAGTACATTAAATTAACGGTATACGTTTCCCCAGGCATTATTGGGTTTTGGGGTGTAATTTTAATGATATCTGCTGCTTTATTGCGATCCCAAACAACAGGATTATTGCTGTTGTCTGTTATACTATGAAGGTCTGTTCTTCCGCGGTCTTCTTTTTTTTCAAAATGAAAAGAGCTATTATAGTTTTCAGCAAAACGTTTTGCTAATGGAGTGGTTTTATTTGAAAAACTATTGGCCCAATCGTTTAAATAAACTTCATTCCAAGCTTTGTTTGAGTTGTTTTCAAACACTATTTGCTGGTTTATTTGGATGCTTTTAGTTTCTGGTTTTAATTCTGCATCAATAGATATATCATATTGAGCGGACATACTGACCACAAACAAGAAACAGATACTGGTTATGAAGTTTTTTATTTTCAAGAAATTTTTATGAGGTTATAGTGTTTTTAAAATCTAAAAGACTTTGTTGTATTACATTAAATAACAGATGAAAAACGTAAATAGAGGAAGAATATTGATTTTGAATATTTTAGAAGTTAGGACTTAGATTATACTCATTATAAAACTGATTTAGTATATCGAGCACTTCATCTTCATTGTCAACAATGTGAACCAATTCTAGGTCTTCTTTACTAACATTATTATTAGCTTCTAGCAGGGTTCCTTTTACCCAATCCCATAATCCGCCCCAAAACTTAGTTCCTACAAGAATTATAGGGAATTTATCTATTTTATGCGTTTGTATAAGCGTTAGTGCTTCAAAAAATTCATCTAATGTTCCAAAACCACCGGGCATAACCACGAAGCCTTGTGAATATTTAACGAACATTACTTTACGCACAAAAAAGTAATCAAAATCAATACTTTTATCGCTATCAATATAGGGGTTGTCATGTTGCTCAAAAGGTAATGTGATATTTAGGCCTACAGATGTTCCTCCAGCCAAATGAGCACCTTTATTACCAGCTTCCATAATACCTGGTCCACCACCGGTAATAACGCCATAGCCATTGTTTGTTATTTTTTCAGCGATGCGTTCGGCTAGTTTGTAATATTCGTGGTCTGGTTTAGTACGGGCCGAACCAAAAATAGAAACGCAAGGGCCAATTTTGCTGAGCTTTTCGTACCCATTTACAAATTCACCCATTATCTTGAAAATAGCCCAAGAGTCATTGGTTTTTACTAAGTTCCAGTTTTTATTTTTTTGTTCGTTTCTCATAATTTATAATCTGTAGTTTTCTTTGAATGTAAAATAGGTGCTTGAATTAATTTTTTTACAACTATTTTATGATTCAATTACCAGCTTTTGCTCACGAATGTAATTCTTTTTTAAGAAAATGAGCCGTATGGCTTTTTTTGTTTTTAATAATTTCCTCGGGAGTACCTTTTGCAATTACTTTTCCTCCTTTTTTTCCACCTTCTGGACCAATATCTATAATATAATCCACCGTTTTTATAACATCTAGATTATGCTCTATGATGAGTACTGTATTGCCCTTTTTTACCAATTTGTTTAATACTAACATTAATACTCTAATGTCTTCAAAATGTAAACCAGTTGTAGGCTCATCAAGGATGTAAAAGGTGTTTCCTGTGCCACGTTTTGAAAGTTCTGTAGCAAGTTTTACACGCTGTGCCTCTCCACCAGATAGGGTTGTAGATTGTTGTCCCAATGTAATATAACCTAAACCAACATCTTGTATGGTTTTAAGTTTCCTGTAAATTTTTGGGATATGCTCAAAAAACTCACATGCTTCATTAATGGTCATACTTAACACATCGTAAATTGAGTTTCCTTTATATCGAATCTCTAATGTTTCACGGTTAAAGCGTTTCCCTTGGCATGTTTCGCATTCTACATACACATCCGGTAGAAAGTTCATTTCAATAACCTTTAAACCAGCTCCTTTACAGGTTTCACAACGCCCGCCTTTAACATTAAAGCTAAAACGTCCCGGTTTATAACCCCGGATCATAGATTCAGGGATTTTGGCGAATAAACTCCGTATTTCTGAAAAAACACCGGTGTATGTCGCGGGGTTGGAACGTGGCGTACGGCCAATGGGCGATTGGTTAATATCAATCACTTTGTCAAGATGCTCTAACCCTTCAATTTTTTTATACGGCATGGGTTTTTTAACACCATTGTATATTTCGGCATTTAGAATAGGGTAGAGGGTTTCATTAATTAACGTAGATTTTCCACTTCCTGAAACGCCTGTAACTCCAATCATAGTTCCTAAAGGAAACTCGACCGTTACATTTTTCAAGTTGTTTCCGGTGGCTCCTGAAAGCTTTAAGGTTTTTCCGTTTCCTTCCCGTCTTTTCTTGGGGATTTCAATTTCCTTGCTACCGCTTAGGTATTCGGCTGTGAGAGTTTTATGTTTTAATATTTCCGAAGGGGTTCCTTCTGAAACTATTTCACCACCATGTTTCCCTGCCGCTGGACCAATATCTATCACATAATCGGCGCTTTCAATCATGTCTTTGTCGTGTTCCACCACGAGCACCGAATTGCCAATATCTCGAAGAGAAACCAACGATTCAATTAGTTTTTCATTATCGCGTTGATGCAGACCAATACTTGGTTCATCTAAGATATAAAGAACACCAACTAATTGAGACCCAATTTGCGTAGCTAACCTAATACGTTGGGCTTCCCCACCGGAAAGTGATTTTGAGCTTCTGTCGAGCGCTAGATAGGTTAGTCCTACATCGACCAAAAACTGGATACGTGTTCGTACTTCTTTTATAATTTCAGAACCGATTTTAAGCTGTGTTTCGCTTAAGTCTTTTTCAATATTTTTAAACCAGCTTGCCAGCTCTATAATATCCATATGAGCAAGCTCGGCTATGTTTTTATCGTTCACTTTAAAAAATAGGGACTCTTTTCGCAATCGGCTTCCTTCGCATTCTGGACAAAGTACTTTATCCATATATTCTTTTGCCCAGCGTTGTAACGACCTAGATTCGTTTGCTTCAAAAGTATTTTGCAAAAAAGTAGCGACTCCTTCAAAATCTATTTTATATTTTCGGGTAATCCCAAGAGTTTTTGAGTCTACTTCAAAAGCTGAATTTCCACCGTGGAAAATCATTTCTTTCGCTTCTTCAGGAATTTTACTGAATGGATCACTTAATTCAAAATCAAACTTCTGTGCAATCAATTCAAGTTGTTTAAACACCCAATTTTTCTTTTGAGGGCCGTGTGGTGCCAACGCTCCTTTCTTGATTGATAAGCTATCATCTGGAACAATTTTATTGCGGTTTACTTCATATAAAGTCCCTAGCCCTTTACAATTTGGGCACATTCCTTTCGGGGAATTGAATGAGAAGTTATTCGGCTCGGGATTGGGGTACGAAATGCCAGTAGTAGGACACATTAACGAACGACTAAAAAATCGAGCTTTATTGGTCTCGTTATCCAAAACCATTAGCACATCATCGCCGTGATACATTGCGGTATTGATGGTTTCGCTAAGACGTTTGCTGTTTTCTGTTGCAGTTGAAACTTTTAAGCGATCAATTACAATCTCGATATCGTGGGTTTTATAGCGGTCTGTGCGCATTCCCTTTACAATATCTTTCACCTCGCCGTCAACTCTAACTTTTACAAAACCTTGCTTGGCAATTTGCTCAAAAAGTTCACGGTAGTGACCTTTTCTAGAGCGGATAACTGGAGCTAGAACGCTAATTTTTTTTCCATTAAACTCTTCAATAATCAAATTTTTAATCTGCTCATCGCTATAACTCACCATTTTTTCGCCTGTATTATAACTATACGCATCGCTGGCACGTGCATATAACAAACGAAGAAAATCATAAATTTCGGTAATGGTACCTACGGTAGATCGTGGGCTTTTACTGGTGGTTTTTTGTTCAATAGCAATAACAGGAGAGAGTCCATCAATTTTATCGACATCTGGACGTTCTAAATTTCCTAAAAATTGGCGAGCGTAGGCAGAGAATGTTTCAATGTATCTTCGTTGACCTTCTGCGTAGATAGTATCAAAAGCCAATGAAGATTTTCCGCTACCAGATAAACCAGTAATGACAACCAACTTATCCCTCGGAATTTTAACATCTATGTCCTTTAAATTATGAACACGTGCCCCTAAAACTTCAATAAAATCATCATTTTTTGCCATAGTTTGCAAAGGTACTCATTTGAACTGAAATTTTAGAACTTGGTTTGGCTTGCTTCTAATGTTTTTCTGAAGAAAAAAAACTCATTATTAGTTAATTGAGTTATTCAAAAAGCGGAAAAAAGTTGTGCTTATAAAGAAAACAACACTGATTACAAATGCATAGCTAATAATTAATGACAATATACTTAGGCTGAACAGAAAATACGCCAAAGGAAGCAACACACCAAAAAACACCAATACTAAAAAGATAACATATAAGTAACGAGAAATAGATGGAAGTTTTTCTGATGATTTTTCTTGAAGTTGATATAGTTTTGGTAAAACGTTATTGGTCATGTATTCTCCTAATTTTGATAAAAAAACCTCATTAAATGATGAATCTTCAAACTCTTTACTATCTATAGAATTAGCAAGCATCATAATTTTTTCTTGATGCCTTTCGTAGATAGCTTCAAGGTCTAATGCGTCTTTATATGCTCCATATTTGTAACCAAAATAGTACCACAGTCCAGACCCACATTTATGTTCTAACCATTTTTGAATAAGGTCTTTTTTATAAAATTCTGGTTTAGTAATAATTTCGGGGATGTGTTTTTGCTTTACATCTGTTTGTACTAGTGATTTTAGTTCTAGATAGAGATTTTCAGTATCGGCATAATTGTTTTTTTCTTGTAAAAACTCAATTGCTAATTTTGATTTTCCCTTATAAAACTCTTTGACTTGAAAAAAGGTAAGTCCGGAAAATTCTTCATCAATGTACTCCTTCAATCCAGGTAACCACATTTTTGATTGAAGTAAAATCTCTATGATTTCTCTAAAAGCATGCATTTTCTGGTTTAAGACTTCTATACCACTAACTCCAATTTCTTTGTCTTTTTTTAAATTAACCGTTAATAAGATTAAGTACAACAAAATAAAAACAGATAGAAAACCACTAATAGCAATAAATATTGGAGAAAGATCAATTAATTGTTTTTCAAACTGAAGCAATAAGGTAGTTTTCTGCCAAAGAATAAAAGTTAGTCCAATACAAAGAAGCCCACTAAACACTAGTGGAATGAGAGTGTGTAAATCTTTAATAAAAGATCTCTTCTTCATAGGGGCTCGGCAAATAAATAGTTTTAGTGTAAAAGCAAAGGAAACTCGTGACAAACCAACTACAATGTAGGGCTTGTATTAAAATAGATAAATGGTAAAATTTTGTGTGATATAATTTAGGCTCCCCAGCTTTTTTTATACTTATTTAACTCTCTCAAAATTAACTAATTTTCTTACAAATTGTAGTATAATACTTACAATTAGATATAAGGTTAAAAAGTATCGATTAAGTGTTGATGTTTTCTGCTTATTTTAAAAACCTTTGGCGGTATCATCACCTCTTTTATCGGCACCACCCTCTAATTTTCCATTTGGTAATACTAAAATAGCATCTACTTTTCCTATAACGGGAGTCTCTTTTTTATTAATAATATAACCTTTTGTTTGTAGGCTATCCATTAATTTTTCTGAAAACCCTTGAGGTTCAAATATAATTTCATCTGGGAACCATTGATGGTGAAAACGCGGGGCATCCACAGCTTGTTGCATGTCCATATTAAATTCTGATACATTTAGGATAGTCTGCAACACAGAAGTAATAATAGTAGAGCCACCCGGAGTACCAACACTCATCCAGAGGCTATCATTTTTTTCAATAATAGTGGGCGTCATAGAACTTAACATACGTTTTTGAGATTCTATGGCATTTGCTTCGCCACCAATTAGGCCAAACATATTAGGTTCTCCTGGCTTGGCGCTAAAGTCGTCCATTTCATTGTTTAAGAAAAACCCCAAGTCTTTTACATATAATTTTGAACCAAAAGCAGCATTTAGCGTTGTCGTGACTGCAACAGCATTTCCTAACTGATCAACTATTGAATAATGCGTTGTTTCAGTGCTTTCATAACCTTGTACATTACCAGGATTTATTTCCGTTGAAGGTGTTGCGACTTCAAAAGAAAAATTATCCATTCTTCGCTTTGCATAGTTTTTTGATAATAAAGAATCGGTGGGAATAGTTATAAAATCTGGATCGCCCAGATAATGACTTCTATCTGCATACGCTCTGCGTTCTGCTTCGGTAAGTAATTGAATATATTTAGCCGAATTGTGCCCATACGTTTCAATGGGGTACGGCTCAATCATATTTAAAATCTGCCCCAACACAACTCCACCGCTTGAAGGAGGCCCCATGGAAATTACTTTTAAATCTTTGTACTCAAAAACAACGGGTTCGCGCCATTCAGCTTCATAGCTTTCAAGGTCTTTTTGAGTGATAATGCCTCCTTTTTTCTGAATAAAATTAACTAACGTTTTTGCTGTTTCCCCTTCATAAAAACCAGCTAATCCCTTTTTTACAATTCGAGATAAAGTGTTTGCCAACGCTTTGTTTTTTAACGTATCTCCGGCACTATAGGTTTTAGTGTAGATGGATTCTTCACTATTTACTTTTTTAAAAATAGGACCGTACTCGTTAAAACGCTTTACTTGGCTTTCGGTTAATGAAAACCCATTTGTAGCGAGGTCTATTACTGGTTGTAAAATAACTTCCATAGGTAAAGAACCCAGTTTTTCATGAACTGCAAAAATACCAGCAATGGTTCCTGGAACGCCAACAGCCAAACCTCCTGTTTTACTTTCTTCGGTATTGTACACTCCATTTTCATCCAAATACATATCGCGGCTAGCCCTCTTGGGAGCTTTTTCACGGTAATCGATGCTTCCTAATTCGCCGTATTGGGTTCTGTACACTATAAATCCGCCACCACCCAGATTTCCTGCATAGGGATAGGTTACGGCCAGTGCCATTTCGGTAGCGATCATCGCATCAAAAGCATTACCACCTTTTTTTAAGATTTCGACTCCAATTTTTGAAGCTTCTTCACGAGCAGAAACAACCATAGCACTATCGGCAATGACTGCTTTCTTTACAGGCTTTTTTGTTATTTCTTGTTTGGTTTCTTCTTGAAGTTCTTTTACTTGAGGTACTTCTTTACACGATATAATTAGTAAAAAGAAAAAAAGATAGGGGAGTGCTTTCATAATTCTTTTAGTTTTTCTTCTGAAAATAGTATTAGCTCATCAAAAAAGGAAGTGAATTCGGCTTCAAATTCATCGTAATATTGTTCGAGTTCCAATACGGCAAAATTCATTTTAGATTTTCCTTTGGTGCGAACATTCATTTGGTCTAAAATGGTGCTAATACCACGAACGGTAGCATAGCTCAACAACCAATTGTCTGCAATCATATACGGCATCATACGTTGAATGCGTGTAGGTAGCATTGCAAAGTTACTCCGAAGTAAATCATAAAAATTTTCTACATACACATCTAGTGGAAGCTTATGATATTGGTTCCAATTTTTAGCTAAAAAGTGATCGTATAGAATATCGACAATTACTCCGCTGTAGTGACTGTAGTTCTCGTGAAGTCTCGCTGTACTTTGCCGTACCGTAGGATGACTATCAGTAAAGGTGTCTATCTCACGATGTAATAAAATACCTTTCTGAATGTTAGAAGGATATTTTTTATACTTTTTACCTTTAATGCCATCGGCAATGAAGTTTCCTATGGTTATACCTTCATCTTCACTAGAAAGATAGATGTGTGCTAAAAAATTCATCGGTACAATTTACAAAATCATGAGGTAGTAATGCATCTTAAAAAAAGTATATTTGCTTAAAAATTTGAACTCATGACATTGATAAAATCTATTTCGGGAATACGTGGAACCATTGGCGGTTCGCAAGGTGAAAATTTAACTCCAATTGATGCTGTAAAGTATGCAGCGGCTTATGGCAGTTGGGTGAAAAAACAACGACAGAAAGAAGAATACCGTGTAGTTGTAGGGCGTGATGCCCGTATTTCTGGCGAGATGGTTCAACAATTGGTTATGAATACCCTAGTGGGGATGGGAATCCACGTAATTGATCTTAACCTATCAACAACACCAACAGTTGAAATGGCTGTGGTGATGGAACATGCAGATGGCGGTATTATTTTAACAGCAAGCCATAATCCCAAACAATGGAATGCGCTAAAGTTATTAAATAAAGACGGTGAGTTTTTAAATGCTGAAGCCGGACAAGAAATCTTGAATATTGCTGAAGCCGAAAACATCAATTTCTCTGAAGTAGACGACTTAGGAGAAATAACTACAAACGATGCGTATATCGACTTACATATTGATGAGATACTGGAATTACCTTTGGTAAATGTTTCAGCTATTAAAAAAGCAAATTTTAAAGTGGTTGTCGATGGCGTAAATTCAACGGGTGGTATTGCAATCCCATTATTACTTAAAGCGTTGGGCGTTCAAGCTGTAGAGTTATTTTGTGAACCTACGGGTGAGTTTCCACATAATCCAGAGCCTTTAAAAGAGCACCTTACCGATTTAATGAAAAAAGTAGTAGATGAAAACGCCGATTTTGGTATTGTGGTAGATCCCGATGTTGACAGATTGGCTTTTGTAGACGAAAAAGGCGAAATGTTTGGTGAAGAATATACCTTGGTTGCCGTTGCAGATTATGTGCTACAGCACAATCCGGGAAATACCGTTAGCAATATGTCTTCTTCTCGTGCCTTGCGCGATGTTACCGAAAAACACAACGGAACGTATACTGCAAGTGCTGTTGGTGAAGTGAATGTGGTTCAGAAAATGAAAGACACGAAAGCCGTGATAGGAGGCGAAGGAAATGGCGGTATTATTTATCCAGAATTACACTACGGAAGGGATAGCTTGGTAGGAGTCGCTCTATTTTTGAGTCACTTAGCTGAAGAAAAAATTGCAGTAAGTGAACTCAGGAATCACTACCCATCATATTATATGAGTAAGAAAAAAATTGAGCTAACCCCTCAATTAGATGTAGATAAAATTCTGAAATCGATTGAAAGTAAGTATGCTTCAGAAGAAATTAATACGCTTGACGGCGTTAAAATAGATTTTGCTGAAAATTGGGTTCATCTTCGCAAATCGAACACAGAACCAATCATTAGAATCTATACGGAAGGGCCATCACAGAAAGATGCCGATACTTTAGCAGATCGCTTTATTACAGAAATTAAGGCGATTGCGGGGTAGGTTATGTTAGTTATGAGTTGATAAACTTTTAAGGCAAAACCCACATCTTAATTCAAGGGTGTCTGAGTGATTTTATGGTGCAAGTATAGCAATAAAACTGTCAAACCTTGATTCCATAAAATTTTATCGAAGACAATTCTAATTCGTCTGGCGGTTGCTTCGATACAATTCCGCTTTTCAGCGGAATCACTCAGCCACCTTTGGCAATAAATTGCGGCTAAATCGTCATTAGTACCTTGAAAGTTGTATCTTAAAACTCGTACTTACAACCGGTGCTTCCAACGTTTATGCGACCAGAGGTAAAACTCTGGTTGCTCTTTAATTTGGTTTTCAATCTCCGTTAAAAACATTCGGGTGATTTCAAAATCAGGGTATTCTTTTGGGTTTTCGGCAAGCAATTCAAAAGAAGCTTTATAATAGCCTCTTTTTATTTTTTTAATCTTTAAGTAAACAGCTGCGAAGTCTAATCTTTTAGCAAGTTCTTCGGTACCAGTAAAAACAGGAACATCAATACCCATAAACGTATCCCGATGTTTGTACGCGTTCTTTTTAGGGGATTGGTCTGAGAGGATAAGTGCTGCTGAGTTTATATTTTTTTTCGCATTCCTAAAAAGTAATGGTACTATCTTTTTATTGGTGATTGTTTCAGCCCCAAAACGTCCACGAATGTTTTTTACGAGGGAATCAAAATAAGGATTATCTAGTTTTTTATAAACCGCGTAACATTTATAGCTTGTTTTCTTGTTTAAAATCCCCATCCATTCCCAATTGGCATAATGACCACTCATAAGCAAAGTACTTTTTCCTTTTGCTTTCAACTCTTCCAACAGCTCTAAATTTTCAAACTGAAAGCGTTTGCTAATTACTTTTTCAGAAATAGTAAGACTCTTTATGGTTTCAAAAATAATATCACATAAATGCTTGTAAAAGCCTTTGGCTATACGATTTATTTCTTCCGAAGAATGGTCTGGAAAAACGAGATTTAAGTTGTTTTTAACTACTTTTTTTCGGTAGCCAATTATATAATATGTAATTATGTACAGTGCTGACGATTTGATATATAATAGCCACATGGGTAGAATAGAAACTAGCCAAAGTATGGGGTACAACAAATAATAAAGTAGCCTTTGCATAGGTGATTTTACTACAAAACTAACTAATTTTATTGCATAACAACCGTTTAATTTTACTGAAAAGATATGCCAGAACTTCATATTGCAACCATTATAATCATTGCAGCCAATGTAATTATCTCAATAAAAGGCTTTAATGATTTTTCTTTTTTTGAAAAGTATAAATTTAACATAGCCGGAATACGTCGCGGAGAACAAATACGAATGGCAAGTTCGGGCTTTTTACACGCAGATTGGTCACATTTGTTTTTTAATATGTTTACCCTATTCTTTTTTGCCAATGTCGTAATCAGTTCGGTTGGGGTAATCAAGTTTGTATTGATTTATTTGGCAAGTTTGATTGTAGGGAATTTACTGTCCTTCTTTTTTCATAAAGAAGAATACCATTACAGTGCAGTAGGAGCAAGTGGAGCCGTTACGGGGGTTTTGTATTCTGCAATTTTATTTTATCCCGATATGGGGTTGTACTTGTTTTTTATTCCAATCGCCATTCCTGCTTGGATTTTTGGCATCCTGTATTTACTGTATTCTATCTACGGAATGAAAAGTAGATTAGGAAATATTGGTCACTATGCACACTTTGGCGGGGCTATTGCAGGGTATGTTTTAACTATTGCATTTGCACCTATATTATTGCAAACGCAATTGTGGATTGTTGCCGTATTGGCCATTCCTATTATTTTATTATTTGTATTACATAAACTCGGAAAAATTTAAAAAAGAACATTATGAAAAAAACATTTCAAATTTTAGTTATTCTCTTAACAACTACTATGATGACACACGCTCAAAATACATCAACACCTACGGTATCAGTTACTGGCGAAGGGATTATAAATACTGTTCCAGATGAAGCTAACATAGATATTCGTGTAGAAAACACCGGAAAAGATGCAACCATAATTAAACAAGAAAATGACCGTACCGTTTCAAAAGTATTATCATTTATAAAGAAAATGGGTATCGATGAGAAAGATGTAAGAACAGAATACATACGATTGAACAAAAATTATGATTATAACAGTAAAACATATAATTATAGTGCGAACCAAGCAATTTCAATTAAGTTGAAAGATCTTTCAAAATATGAAGATTTAATGAATGGTTTATTACAAAGTGGTATTAACCGTATTGATGGAGTAAGTTTTTCGGCTTCAAATGAAGATGAATTAAAAGCACAAGCTAGAAAAAAAGCAGTTGAAAACGCTAAAATGAAGGCAGAGGAATATGCAAGTGTATTGAATCAATCCATCGGTAAAGCGGTGTTGATCAGTGAATTTCAACAACCCGATTATCCGCAACCAAGAATGTATAAATCGGCTATGATGGAAAATGACGCTTCTGGTGGTCAACAACCACTCGCACCCGGAGAAATTAAATTAAAAGCAACAGTAAATATTAGCTTTTTATTAAATTAGAATGCAAGTCAAATCAAATAAAAAGCCTTGAAACTAGTTTTGTTTCAAGGCTTTTTATTTTGTAGTATTAGTGTTTAATTATTCACTACCTAACAATGATTCCATTTTGGCCCCTAGAGCAGGACCGCGTAAATCTTTATCGATAATCTTTCCGTTTTCATCTAAAAGGAATGTAGCCGGAATCGCTCTAACGTTATATTGTCTTGCAATGGGGTCTTGCCAAAATTGTAGGTTTGATACGTGGTGCCAATCCATATTATCATCGGCTATGGCTTTTATCCATTTGTCTTTTTGTTTTTGACGGTCTAATGAAACACTTATAATGTTCAGCCCCTTGTCATGGTACTTTTCATAAACCTTAACCACATTAGGGTTTTCAATTCTACAAGGTTTACACCAAGATGCCCAGAAATCAATAATGGTATATTTTCCCATTGCATCTTTTAAGGATAATGTTTCGCCCTCTGGAGTAGGAGCACTAAAGTTTGGAGCTATTGAGCCGATATCTGCTTTTCTAGCATTTGCAATCATTGCTTCAACTTGCGTAACAATAGGAGAGGCAGCTACTTTTGGAGAAAGATTGTTTAATACCTCGCTTGCTTCTTCAGCATTCATCTCTTTACGAGAAATCATTTCAGAAAGAAGCATTACCGAAAAAAGAGAATTTTTATTGTTCTTTATAAATTCCTTTTTAAATTCAGTTTCTTCTTTTGTTAAAGCCGCATTTTCTTGCTGAATTTGTTTAATGGTAGCTACATCGCTACTTTGTTGAGCAGACCTAAACTCTTTCATTTGAGCTTGTTTCTTCTCGTTGATAGTTCGCATTTTTTCAGAAAAAGAAGTAAAAGCTTCATTTTGTTTTCCTCCAGAAACAAAAGAAGAGCCAATGCTGTCTTTATAAAGCGTGGCATTCATATCTTCGTTTTCAGGAAAATAAACAATATTTGCCTGAACACCTTCTACGTTAATATAGTTAACAGAAATGCTATCACTCTTTGGATACGTGCCCTCAAAAGTGCCATTTTTTATGGTAAGTGTGTCTATTACCTTGGGTTGGTTGCTGTCTTTGATACTGTAAACATATACTTCGGTGCCGTCATCAAAGTTATTGGCTGTGCCTTTAAGGGTGAATGTATTGCTATCACCTGCACAGGAAATCAATAATGTTGCTGTAAGTAATGTAACTAATAATCGTCTCATAATAGGTATATTTGTAAGCGCAAAAATAACAGTATTTGTTTCTGAAAAAAAATGCAACTCTCAAATTATTGTTAATTTGTTAAAACAATCAATTATTATAGAAAGAAAATTATAATTTAGAGTAAAATAATTAGCGGTTAATTAATTGAAAATGAAAACACAAAGCAGGGAATTTCCCTTAAAGATACAAGTAAGCTTCAGTAAGCTTTTTAATAAGTATCGCGCTCACCTGGATGATCCTCAAAGAATGATTAGGGATCGTGCAAAAGCTGTATTGGAAATTGCTGATAAGTATCCTATTCTAGAAGAAGGTATTACCACCAAGGCTGAATTTGAGAAATATGATGAACAAATCGATATTATTCTGGATGAGTTGTTTTCTTCTATATTGCAGGAAAATGAAATAAAGTTGGCCACTATTCCTTTTCAGGAATTCGTTTTTAAATCGTCAAAAAGATATAAAGACATCCTTGCAGCAGCTGGAAAGGAATATATACCACAGCTAACCAATTTTGATGATGACTATACCTATATAATGAGCTGTAGCATCATTTTAAATGTGCATTATGGGTATAATGTAGATTTTAAAAGCCCATTGCACTATAAAATACCAGATGCTGACGGTGTTACCCATACGTACCGTATTCTATATAATGGTGATTTTGTTGATCTAATACCAACTGATAAGGCGAAAGATATTACAAAAGAAGATGTTGAAGAGTTGTTAGATGGGTTTGACAATATTGCACTTTGGAAAGAAAAATTTCCTCCTGGAAGTTGGATTTTTAAAGGCTTTGTAATTGCCAATATGTTCGATGTTACCTTAGATGCTTCCATTTCAGACTTTAAATCCAATTTATTACGTAATAACCCCGAAACTGAAGATAACACTAAAACGTTTGAATCTATTTTCAAATCTATTTTTCAACTTCAAGACTTAAAAATTGGATTTTCAGAATTTAATGAAGAAGATCAATTGTTCGAAAAATTCATATTTAAGAACGTTGATAGTTTCATTCTAAACGATAAAGACAAACAGCATTGCCAAACAGCACTTTGCGATGCATCATACTACAAACTTTTTAAGCAGAAAGAGTTCTATTGTATATCGAACGTACCAAAATACCGTAAACTATATCCTGATAATATTTTATACAAAAAGTTACAGGATCAAGGCATTAAAAGTGCCATCTTAGCATCCATAGTGAATAAAGAAGATAAAGTATTAGGTATTTTAGAGTTAGTTTCGCCAAACATCAATGACCTTAACTCTATAAATGCCAATAAGCTACATACGGTTATGCCGTTTTTAGTAGATTCGGTGATTCGTGGAAAAAAACAAATTGAGAATAAACTCGAATTAATTATTCAAGAAGAATGTACTTCACTACACCCAAGTGTTCACTGGAAATTTAGAAAAGAAGCTAAACGATATTTAAACCAAATTGCACAAGGAAACCCAACTTATTTTAAAGAGGTTGTTTTTGAAGATGTACATCCATTATATGGACAAATTGATGTGAAAGGTTCTTCGGAAGCCAGAAATAATGCCACTATTAAAGATTTAATACTTCAATTGAAGCAAATTAAGGAAATTATTAATAAGATAGATAACCTTGAACCACTTCCTATATATGAACATTTGGAATTTAGAATTTCAAATTACCTTACAGAGCTTAAAGAAGGTTTGCAAGTAGATAGTGAGCGCCAAGTGTTGAAGTTTTTACGCATTGAGATAATTCCTTTATTTAAACATTTAAGTAGTAAAAGTGAGAATTTAAAGGGTTTAATTATAGACTATCATGAGCAAGTAGATGAAAACAGCGGTCTAATTTATAAATATAGAAAAGATTACGATGATGCTGTAATGACTATCAATAAGCGTATGGCCTCAATTATCGATAAAAAACAATTGGAAGCCCAAGAAATGTACCCACATTATTTTGAGCGCTTTAAAACTGATGGGGTTGAGCATAATTTGTATATAGGTGAAGCGATTACTAAACATAAAAGTTTTAACAAAGTATATTTATATAATTTGAGATTGTGGCAATTGCAGGTAATGTGCGAAATGGAAAATAGCTATTATAAACTTAAAGAGCAGTTGCCGGTGAAGTTAAATGTCGCTTCTATGATTTTAGCTTTTAACGGCTCCTTATCGCTTCGATTTAGAATGGATGAAAAACGTTTTGATGTTGACGGAACCTACAATGCCCGTTACGAAGTTGTAAAAAAACGAGTTGATAAAGCAAATATAAAAGGCACTGAAGAACGCGTTACTCAAGAAGGGAAAATCGTTATTATTTACTCGCAACGAGAAGATGAGAGAGAATATTTAAAATATATATCATTCCTTCAGCATAAAAGACAGTTAGATAAAGATGTTGAGATTGTAGAACTAGAAGACCTGCAAGGGGTTACAGGGCTCAAAGCAATACGAGTTAGTGTGTTGTATTCTAAAAATAAAGACAATAAAAAAGAATACTACACCTACGATGATTTAATTACTGAAATCAATAATTAAGACATTCTAGAACCGCCTAAATAGAAAGATATTGCAAAAGCTAGAATTGAAATAATAGTTCCTGTAACAAATATGGTATAGGTCCATCTTAAAATTCGATATTTTCTATCTAGTACTTTTCCTAAAAAATATAAATCTTTAGTAAGAGATGAGTACACATAATCTCTATCTTTCAATAATTCATCCATAGCCCATTCAAACTCTGAAAGTTCCATACGATGGAAGTTTCCGAAAAAAGCTAGATTTACACTCTTATTGTCAACATCTTCTTTGGTAAACTCACCTCTTGTGACATTAGGTCGTGTGGCAATTACTGAAAGAATCATAGTGACGGCACTAAAAATCACAAATATCGCTGTTGGAATTATTAAATAATCATTGGAAGGATTATCCAATTTTGAAAGTAAATTAGAAAGCACCAACGAAATGATAATAGCATTTACCGAAAGCAAAATGTTGGCTTTGGTATCGGCAATATCACTCAGTTTTATATGGTTTCTAAGCGCAGTTCTGTAAAAAGTTTGAATTCCGCGATCTACACTTTTATCCTTATACTTTGCTTTTAATTGCGCTTTTAACTCTTCTTTTTTAATCTTCTTCTTAATCTTTTTGTTTTTGTTAATTAAATCAGCAAGATTTTCCTGTTTGGTATTTTGCCAATTGTTTAAAGCATAAGAAGTATAAAATTTGTGTTTATTTATAAGAAGATCAATGTTTTCATCGCGCCATTCTTGTGGAGTATAATTTTTAATATTCTGGGCTATATATTCTTGCCTTAAAAATTCGCTGGCTTCTTCAAAATAATCTTTTCCAAAATGCGAAGAATCTGCATCGCGCATAATCTCTTCTAAGTGATCTTTTGGAGTTGTGTTTTTAAACTTGGTCGCTATGATGCATTTTTCAACACCATCGATTATATCTTTTTCAACATCTTTAGATTCTAAAAATTCGAGGGCAATTTTCACACTTTCTTCTTCATGTCCTTCACGTGTTTTAATGTATCCCGTATCGTGTAATATGGCAGCTAATTTAAGGATAGTAGCATCTTTAACAGAAATTTGGGAGTCTTCAATAATTTCGTTTATACTTTTATAAACACGTTTTGTGTGCGAATAGTTATGATAGACAAAGGTGTTGGGTAATTTCTCCTTAAAAAGATTAAGCACAAAATTATCCGCTGCTTCAATTATATCTTTATCGCTCATAAAAATTTCAGTTTTAAATATCCAAATTACTAAAAATACTACGCTTTAATTTGCTTATGAAAAAAATTAACATCTTTATAACTTTTGTAATCGCACTGCTGTTTTCTGCTTGTGCTACATACCAACCTCAATATTCTTCAACTAATAAACCCATCTCTACGGAAATGGCTGGAAAAGAAGTGGATAAAACCTTCTATCTTATTGGAGATGCCGGTTATATTTCCATAGGTGAAACAGAAAAAAACTTAGCATTACAATCGTTTCAGAAGTATATAGCTGAAAAAAATACAGAGAATGACAATCTGTTGTTCCTCGGAAACAGTTTTTATCCTGAAGGTCTTCCTGAAGATGAAACACCTGAAAAAGAACAAGCAAAACAAATAATTGAAAAACAATTAGAAGCTATTAAAGGGTTTCAAGGCACTGTAAATGTGTTGCCAGGAAACCTAGATTGGAAATCTGGTGTAGATGGTCTTGAACTGGAAGAAGATTTACTGAAAGAAGCTTTAAACTCAGATTCTGTATTAGAACCTAACAACGGATGCCCCATTGAAGAGGTAGATATTAGCGACTCTGTTCATTTAATAATGATCGATACGCAATGGTATATTGAAAGTTGGAATAAGCATCCAAAAATGAATGATAAGTGCCAGATTAAAAACCGAGCTAAGTTTTTAGTTGAACTGGAAGGAGAGCTTAAAAAGGCAAAGCAAAAAACCATTATTCTAGCAATGCATCATCCGTTGTACACCAATGGTAAATATGGAGGGAAATATCCTGCTAAAAATCATTTATTGCCAATTCCTGGTATTGCTTCTTTAATAACTCAAGTAAGAAGCCAAGGAGCAATATCTTCGCAAGATAGATATAATGAAGCTTACAACGAATTAATGGGAAGAGTTGAAGTATTAGTGAAAGACCACAAAAACTTAGTGTTGGTTTCTGGTCACGACCGTTCATTACAATACATTGAAGGAGCGAATGCAAAACAAGTGGTTTCAGGTTCTGGTGGCGATGCTACCGCTGCAGCTTTAGGTGAGAATGGACTGTTTTCCTATGGTGGGCAAGGTTTCAGTAGCGTTACAATTTATAAGGACGGTTCTACTTCAGTTGCCTTTTTTAAAGCAGAAGAAGATGGAACTTCAACTAAACTATTTGAAAAAGAAATAATCGCTTCAGAAAAAGAATACGATATTTCAAAATTACCTGAATCGTTTCCCAAAACGGTAAAATCAGCTGTTTATAACGATAGTTTAGTAAACCGAAGCAGTTTTTTCAAAACTGTTTGGGGCGATCATTATCGTAAAACATACGGTAAAGAAGTTTTAGCTCCAACGGTAGACTTAGATACATTGTACGGTGGTTTAACCGTAGAACGTGCTGGTGGAGGTCATCAAACGGTGTCTCTTCGGTTAGTGGACAAAGAAGGGCACGATTATAATATGCGAGCGTTAAAAAAGAGTGCTGTTCAGTTTTTACAGACTGTAATTCTTAAAAATGAAGTAATTGAAAGCGATTTTAAAAACACTTTACCAGAAGATTTAATCCTAGATTTTTATACGGCAGCGCATCCCTATGGAGCTTTCGCCATTCCAAAACTGGCAGATGCAGCGAAAGTATTCCATACCAATCCCAAATTATTTTACGTCCCTAAACAAAAGGCGCTTGGTAAATTTAATGAAACTTATGGAGATGAACTGTATATGATTGTTGAACGTCCTGACGAAGAATATGACGAAGCAATATTTGATTATGCTGAAGATATTATTAGTACAGACGATGTGCTGGAAGAAATCCGTGACGACGAAGAAAATAAAATAAACCAAAAAGCATACATCCGTGCTCGAATGTTCGATATGTTGATTGGAGATTGGGACCGTCATAATGACCAGTGGAGATTTGCCTTGCAAGAAGATGAAAATGGTGATAAGATTTATACACCAATTCCAAGGGATAGAGATCAGGTTTTTGCAAATTTTGATGGCGGATTGTTAGATGCGGTACGTGCTTTATTTAGTACGGCCCGTCAATTTCAAGTGTATGGCCCAGAATTAGAACATACCAAATGGTTTAATAGCGCCGGAATAAAACTAGACCGCGCCTTAGCTGAAAACTACGGAAGAGAAGAGTGGATGGCACAAGCAGAATATATAAAAGAAAATGTAACAGATGAAGTTATAGAAAATGCTTTTAATGACTTGCCAAAAGAAGTGCAAGATGAAACTGCTGAAGAAATTAAAGAAAACCTAAAAGGGAGACGCGATAACATTGTAAGAATTGCTTCAGAATATTACGATTATTTTTCAAATCTTCAAATTATTACAGGAACCGATAAAGATGATATTTTTGAAATTACTCGACTTCCTGAAGGAAAAACAAATATTAAAGCCTACAGAATTAAAGACGGTGATAAAGGCGACCTCATAATTGATAGAACCTTTAGCAAAGATGACACTAAAGAACTTTGGATTTATGGCTTAGATGACGATGATGTGTTTGAAGTAAAAGGGAAAGGCAACCGCCCTATTTTTATTCGGATCGTTGGTGGTCAAAACAATGATACCTACGATATTGAAAACGGAAGTAGAATAAAGGTTTATGATCAGAAAAGTAAGAAAAACACTATTAAAAATAAAGGTGGGGCTGCTTTTAGAATTACCAATAATTACAATTTCAATACCTACGACTATATAAAAGAAAATAAAACTATTAATCTCTTATTGCCAGCTTTTGGTTACAATGTAGATGATGGGTTTTTACTTGGACTTTCTGATACGTTTACCGTTCACGGTTTCCAAGAAAATCCTTTTAAACAAAAGCACAGTATAAAAGCGGGGTATTATTTTGCTACTGAAAGCTTTGATATAAATTATAGCGGTGAGTTTGCCAATATTTTTGGAGATTGGAACTTCTTAGTCGAAGGGCATTTCCGTAACCCAAATTTTTCTGAAAACTTTTTTGGCTTCGGAAATGAAACTGTAAACCTTGATTATGAAGAAGATCTTGGTAGAGATTATAACCGAGTGCGTATAGGAAGTTATGGTGGAGCATTAGGAATTAAAAAAGATGGCCGCTACGGAAGCACTTTTGAATTTAAAGCGAAATTTGAAGGCGTTGAAGTAGAAGATACCGACGAAAGGTTTATTTCAGATATTGGATACCCAGATGTTGAGGAAAGAAAATATTTCGCATCTGCTGAAGGTACATACACCTATGAAAGTTTTGACAATAAAGCTAATCCTGGTAGAGGGATGCATGCAAGCTTAACGGCAGGAGGAACTCAAAGCATTGATGATAGTGATCGTGTTTTTGGATATGTAATTCCGAAGTTAACTTTTTACAACGCTTTGACAAAAGACAAAAAAGTGGTTTTAAAAACCAAAGCAGTCGGACACTTTAATGTAGGAAACAACTTTGAATTCTATCAAGGCGCGCAATTAGGTAGAGACTATGGATTAAGAGGATATAGAAGAGACCGTTTCACCGGTCGTAGTGCATTAGCTGGAGGAGCAGATTTACGATATAGCTTTAATAGTTTTAGAACAGCAGTGACACCTGTACAAATAGGAGTATTTGGCGGGTACGATGTGGGTAGAGTATGGATTCCGAATGATACTTCAGATGTTTGGCATAATAGCTACGGTGGAGGTGTTTGGATTAATGCTGCCGATTTGTTAAGCGGTACGGTAAATGTTTTTACTTCAGATGAAGGTGTTCAGTTTTCTTTCAAAGTAGCTTTTTCAATGTAAAATAAGAATACTATTATTGTGTATGCGTTTCAAAAAGAACTCTCTTTTTTTAATTTTAATTACTATAGTAAGTGCGTGTGCTACTT
Source organism: uncultured Marixanthomonas sp. (assembly GCF_963974425.1). NCBI lineage: Bacteria > Pseudomonadati > Bacteroidota > Flavobacteriia > Flavobacteriales > Flavobacteriaceae > Marixanthomonas > uncultured Marixanthomonas sp. Next base: position 1,730 of record NZ_CAXBCK010000010.1, on the reverse strand, counting down.
ATGAACCGCAGTATAAAAATCTAGAAGAAAAACCTTCTTTTCCAGCAGATAGAAAAGTAGAACGCACTTTTTATTTAGTAGGTGATGCAGGGATTTCACCGCTAAATAGAATGAGTGATGGTCTTACTATTTTCAACAATTACATAAAGAAAAACCCAACTAAGGCTAGTGATCATGCTATTTTTTTAGGTGATAATATCTATGATGATGGCATGCCAGCAGAAGGGCATCCCAACAGGGAGATCAGCGAATATTACATGGACAACCAGTTTAAAGCACTAGAAGACTTTAAGGGGCAAACCTATATTATTCCTGGAAATCATGAATATTATTCTGGAGGGTTAGTTGGGCTTAAGCGTGAGCAGGAGTATGTTCAAAAACATTTAGATTCTTTGGCTTTTCAGCCTACAGGGGGATGCCCGTTAATAAATTTTTCAGTTTCAGAAAATGTTGAATTATTAATTATTGACTCCCAATGGTATCTTGAAGACTGGAATAGTGATCCAGACTTCAATAAAAACTGTGAAATTAAAACGCGTGAAAAACTGTTTATTGAAATAGCCAATGAACTTGAAAAAAATAAAAATAAAACGGTTCTTTTTGCGATGCACCACCCTATGTTCACCAATGGAACTCACGGTGGCTATTTTGCGTTAGAAAAGCATTTATACCCTACACAGAGTAAGTTTCCCTTACCTATATTATCATCTTTAGTGGTGCAAATACGTTCTCAGGGAGGGGTTTCAGTTCAAGATAGATATAATGAACTTTACAACAAACTGATGAATCGTTTGGCCGCTTTGGCTAAAAAACATGGTCGAGTGGTTTTCACGTCAGGGCATGAACATACACTTCAACACGTAGAAAAAGAAGGATTGGTACAAATATTATCAGGTTCTGGAGGTAAATCATCATACGCAGCTTTAGGACAGAATGGTGTTTTTAGTTATGGAGGACAAGGTTTTGCCGTTTTTGATGTTTTTGAAGATGGTTCTTCCTTTGTAAAGTATTATGGTGGAACGGAAGACAACCAACCAAAACTTTTGTTTCAGAAAGAAATATTTCCTTCAAATAAAACATACCCAGCCTCTGTATTGCCTAATAACTATGAGCCTACTAAAGAAGTTGCTATTTACGAGCAAGATAGCGTTAGTGAGGCATTGTTTTTTAAAACCATTTGGGGAGCTAAATACAAAGACGCTTATACCAATAAAGTAACTGCAAAAATCACATCATTAGATACGCTTTATGGAGGACTCAAAGTGATACGAGAAACAGAGAATGAAGAATATAATGCTTTAATTTTGGAAGACACCAAAGGGAATAGGTATCGTATGCGAGCCTTGAAGAAGAATGCTTTAGAGTTTTCTCAAAAAATAGTTTTTGAAGAAGACACAGAGTCACAAGAGATAGATAAAGAAGATTCTAAAGTTACACCTAAAAATACATTTGGGGTAGATTTTTATACTGCAACTCATCCATACGCACCACTTGCTCTTCCTACACTGGCAAAGGCCGCAAGGATATTCCATAATCAAACAGAACTCTTTTATATACCCAAGCAAGAGCAATTAGGCGTTTACAATGAAAATTTTGGGGATGCTCTTTACTTACTTACAACAGAACCTGCTGAAAGCACGCAGGGTGAGCCTCTTTTTGAGTATCCAGACGATATTGAAACAGCAGATGATATCCTTATAAAACTTCGAAGAGGTCGTGAAGTATCAATA